>JAYUQR010000094.1:0-9495 GCA_043756665.1 Candidatus Altimarinota bacterium
CTCCGATCGCGAAATGAGACTGTTCATACCTATGATGAGAAAGTAGTCGAACGAATACTCGAGAAGATATCCAAGGATTACCATAGGGAACTCCAGAGATTCTGTGAGATCATCGAAAAACTCCCTCTTCATGCCAAATAATATCGGTCACATTCTCGGAAAAATTGCCGAAATCCTTCGCAGGCATCCTCGTGTCTATAGAGGTATACTTTTCGGATCGCGTGCACTTGGAACTGCCCGACCAGGATCAGATATCGATATAGCCGTTGAGGGCAATCTTTCATATGATGACATACTTACTCTCTATCGTTTATATGATAATCTCTATCTTCCCTACCGTGTCGACTTTGTCTCCTATGAGAGTATAGAAAATCAGGCACTCAAGGATCATATAGATCGAGTTGGGAGGGTGATAGTGGAGAGATAATCATTTTTCTGAAAGATTTCTAGGAGTGACTCGGAAAGAGGGGATATAAGTATTACGGGATAACTTTTGGTTTCTCGATTTCCGACCTGAGCGAGCCATCTTTTGAATGGCTCAGCTTTTGATGATGGTATAGACTGGATAATACGGAGAATGCCTTCGGTATTGGCACAATCAGTCTCTCTCATCTTCCCATCGGGAGCCCTGAGTTTCAATCCGTGACAAAATGTCACGACCTCACTTCATCCTCGTATAATCGAAACTCTATCATCGCCAAGAAAAATCCCTTGCAAGAAGTGTATATTATTGTATATTTTGTATGCTTATACTCGATTCAGATCACTGAGTATTGCGAAAATGTTTTTGAGACTTGGTTTTTCATAGAGATATGAGTATTTATCTTCGTCACCATTCCATATGAGAAATATTTCCTTATCATTTTCTGGATTCTCTTCATCTGCCTCGATACATATCAGGAAATCAATATTCGGATATTGTACAAGGACCGTATCAAATGATTCAAATGCTAAATATTCACGATTCCAGTTATACCCAAAACGCTTCATAAGAGTCTGATGTTGTAAATCCATCCGATAACAAAAGATCCCGCAAAGTGGAGACTTCGTGAGAGAAAGTGCCTTGATCTTTCAGAAATCTGTATTGGTTTTCTTGAAGTCAGTTCCAGTAGCATTGCTCTTCACCTCGATAACCATCTCCACATCCTCGATATCGACTATATTGTACCCTCCGAGTTGTCGGAAGCGACAGTGATGACGAGTGATGATGAGATCTACCTGAGGACTCTGAGTCCTCGCATCGGTGATCATGCCCGAGATCACAGACAGTCCTGGGAACTGACTCAGGATAATCTGTCGCAAAAAATCCTCTCGCATCTGTCCACGAGTCAGTTTGTGATCTACCATTTCGGAGATGTCATGTTGTGCGATGAGGAGTTTCTGATAGTACTCATCGAATTTATCGAAGAGCATATTATTTTGTAAAAATGATTACTTCTTTGATATAATTCCCATCAAATCATTTTGATGCCAATGCTACATAGCGGGATTTTCAACTATTTAGATCAAAGAGCCAGTTATATGAAGTTGGTTTTTTATCAAAATATTTAATGTACGGTATTTTTGACATATCAAAAACATATTCTGTGTCAGATATTTTTTCAACAGCGGTATCAATTCGAAGATCACCACTTCTTATATTTCCTTGTAGATTGCTCCCGTGCCAGTAAATGAAAATAGGATTCTCAGGTGACTTGATCATTTTTATATAAATATAAGCCTCTTTTGATGATGTTTTTGATAGGGTCAACGTATTTTTCGACATATAGTCTACAATCACTTGAGATCGCTGATTGTAGGAATATCAAGCAGGAATTGTGGTCGGCTGAGCAGGGAGCGTATATGCTACTTTCTTATAGTTTTTATTTAGTTTTTCGATAAAACTGAGTTCAACAATTCAAGTTGAAGTTTGAGATCATGTATTCGTAATAATGACTCCTGTTGCAACTTGAGATCATGTATTAATATTTGATCATGAAAAAGGTATAGTTAAAGGCAAATCAATGACTCATGAAGAGCTCTGATTAGAAATCTGTTCAAATAATCGATATGCTTTTGGTAATTGTAATATTGTAAAAGTTACAATAAGTAGCATTATCAATATTCCCATAATACCCCTCGCTGTTATTTGTTGATTAGTCATGTGAGTTCAAGTCAAAAATAATAAATAAACAGTAAGCATCAGCAAATCCATAGTGTTATATATAGATATCTTCAGATATTCAATCAAAATAGTTTCCATTTATTCAGATCATCCAGATTTTTTTGATTTCAGGAATATGCAATAAGGCATGGTATAACTACATAGAAGAGAAAAGCGATAAACACCGAACAAATAACCACCCAATCTTGAGCTGGCATAGGAATCCAGGCTGGAATATCTTTGGGATATATATACTTTGTTATAATTTGCGGTACAGACGATAAGTACAGCACTGAGAGTGCGAAATTATGCCATGAATAATTTTTTGTCATATTTAGTTTCCTATTTATAAGCCCCAAACTTCCTCGATTCTCTCCTTCACTTTGCCTTCGTATATCGCTATCAGCTCTTTCGTCGCATCTACGAGTCGTTGTTCTGCCTCGATCCGAGCGACGATCTGTTCTTGGATTTCGAGTGATGGGAGAGGGATGTGAATCTTTTTAACAAAATCTCGAGTTACTCAGGTCACTCAAATTCAAACAGCATTCCTTTTTACTGTATTAGCTATATCAGTACACGAATAGAAAAGAAACTTTGGTATTAGTTTATCTCAAGGAATCAAGCCTGTAAGATCTTGATTTATGGCATAATCCTTATCTGCAAATGCAAATTTTCATACTGATACACGAGTTATCAAGATCACAGCATTTTTTGGTACTATTTTTGCGGAACTTTCATTTAGTCACTTCTTTGTAATTCATTCGCTACCAGTTATTTTTCAGTCATCTGAGAAATATTTCGATGTAATCCATGGAATATCGCCATTCCAAAATTCATTGTTTTCTCTCGAAGGTGTTCATCATCCCTGCAATTCACATACTTCCCCCAACTCCACCATCTTCCATTCTGGATCTATCTTGATCGTCGGCTTGTAATTCTCGACAACCTGTCTCGCTCCATCGATGATCCGCTGATATCCATCCAGTTCCGCTACGATCTGTTCTTGGATTTCAAGAGGCGGGAGGGGGATTTTATAGAGTTTGAGTTTTGTGAAATGCCGTTGATATCCATCGCTTTCGAGTGGTCTATATAATAAGTTATAATAGAGAAATTTAGGAAGAAGCTCCTCTTTAGTATCTATTACCTTTATTCAGTCGGCTCATTGGGCAAATGGAAAATCAATATATTTTACTATGCAGGTATGATCCCCAAAAATTACTAATGGTTTATTAGGAATAATGCGAGATTCATTGTCATTCGTATATCACGATAAAAACTCTTGCGATTGATCAATCACTGGAATCAGTCATTTATCTAAGAATTCTGATTTTTGGATTTTCTTTGGTGGTGTTATTGTATCTATATAGTCACCTAATTCAACGACCTTATAGTCACTATTCGTTATATTCGTACTCACTTTATAGAGATCTCCCGAGAGCTTATAGTCTCCACTTTCTGCGATTTTTGATTTTTTTACGAGATGAGCGAGCTCGCCCCAGTTCGCTGTATCAAGGGAGAGATCAATATCATTTTTGTATTGTTTCAGGATTTCGAGGGCTTTCGGGAGATCATTTTTGCCTATCTCTCTTCGCTGAGCACCGAGATCATATCCATCATTCGCGACTTTCACGAAGAGAATATTGTCTGTCTTCTTTGCGATCTGCCGATCGAAAAATAGTATCGAGGTCTTCACTCCACTATACGGCTGGAATATCCCTGATGGGAGTGAGACGACTGCATAGAGATAGTTATCCATGATCATCTTCTTGCGGAGATCCTTGTACGCATTGCCACTCTGGAATATGACTCCCTCAGGGACGATGATCCCTGCCTTGCCATGGATAGAGAGGTGTTCCATGATATAGTCAGTGAAGAGTACCTCTGCCTTGGTCGCTCGTATCGAGAACCGCTTGTGTGGCTCGATACCTCACTTCGGCGTCATGAATGGTGGATTCGCGAGGATACAGCTATATTCCTCATTCCATCTGGTCTCCATCGAGAGTGTATCATACTCATAGATCCGAGGATCTGCGAAATGATGGAGATACATATTCACGAGTGAGAGTCGCACCATATCGTGAGAGATATCATATCCTACTATATTGCGTGTGATATCTTGCTTGTCCTCTATAGTGAGACTACTCCCTCCTTGTTCGATGATATGCTTGTATGCCGATATCAGGAATCCAGCCGTCCCACAGGCAGGATCGAGGATCCTATCATCTCGCGATGGATCTACGACTGCCACGAGGAAGTCGATGATGTGACGAGGTGTGCGGAATTGTCCCGCATCGCCCTGACTCCCAGCGGTCGAGAGGAGATATTCGAAAGCATTCCCGAGTTCTTCGGAGTGTCCATAGTGGAACTCATCGATCTGTTTGAGGAATCGGTCGAGTGTCGTCGGATCCTTGAACGGGAGATATGCATTGCGGAAAATATCTCGAAAGAGCTCAGGGATATGAGGATTGCGACTCATGCTGTCGAGTCCTTCGCTGTAGAGATTGAGTCGCTCTTGGGCTCCATTTCGCTTGTCCATGAGGTTTTTCCAGGCGTATTTCGCATATTCTCACTCGAAAAAACTGGTACCACCCAGTGCACTATTCTCGGTATCGATATCTGACATGAACTTGTAGGTCATCGCGAGCGTGATCTGCTCGATCTGACTCATCGGGACGGGGATCTTGCCGACGAGGGTATCTCGACAGTTATTGATCTTGCGTTTGGTGGCGTCGGTGAGCATGTGATAAGGGGTGAGAGGCTAGTAGAACTGGTTGAGTGGGACATGATCATGGATATAGCTCGGGATAGACTCGAGTCACTCGCGTCCGAGAGCGGTGAATATATGCATCATCTCAGGATTGCCCGCATAGTTGCGATAGTGCTTGTTATTCACCGTGGTTCGGAATTCTTCCTTCGTGAGATAGAGGGTGAAGAACTCTTTGGTTGGATAGTAGAGATCTGATGCTACGCCATGAGCAACGAGGTATTTTTCGAATTCTTCGAGAGCTATTTCTTTTTTATTTCGGAATTTGGATCCGAAAAATATATGATCCACGATCTCCCAGAGTCATATTTTGCGATCCGTCTTGTATCCTTCGCGGAGTTTTTTGAGACTATAGAACTCACTCGGTCGGTCGAATATCCGAGTCTTGATATAGTCCTCGAGGAAGTCATAGTCTTTCGCCACGACTGCTTCCGCGAACTCGGGAGATGTAGAGAGTTGATCTTTGAGAGTTTTCTCGAATCTGCCGATATAGAGCTCTCGGTCGATACGCATCCCCTCAGATCCTATCTGACTCTCATCATATACCGTGATGTAGTCTTTCTCACTCGACTCATAGACACCATCCGTATTCGCGAGCTCGAATACTGGCTTGATATCTTCTATCAGTTTGGATGAGATCTTTGGGAGGGAGAGCACCTCATCATATGGATATTCTTCTTCGAAGTACTTGTAGTTCTCGAAAAAGTCAAAGAGCTTGAATTCTGTTTTTTGGACATTTTTTCCAGAGAAATCAAAAGTAAAAGTACGGGTTCAGCGTCACTTCATCTGGACGAAGTCACTCGGAGAAAATATCGGTCGAGCGAGAGCCAGATTGAGTATATCCTCACAGTCATATCCTGTCGTCATCATCCCGACCGTCACACAGACACGAGTTTTGCTCGACTTGTATCACTCCTTCCAGTTGGTATATCCATTGAGATTCCCATTGGCAAAATTGATAGTGAATTGCTGAGCTGATGGTATGTCCGAGGTGATCTGCAGTGCGAAGTCAGATTGGTATTTACCTGGGAACATCGCCTTAGCTATACCGTTGAGGAGCTCGGTGATCTTGCTCGCATGATGACGAGATACACAGAAAAATATCGTCTTCCCGATCTCTCAGGAGATAGGATCTCGTAGAGCGTTTTGCATGAATGCCTCACAAAATGCTCGGTTGGTATCCTCTGAGAAGAACTTGCGTTCGAAACTCGATCCCTTGTATATCACCTCTTCTGTTGCTCCATCTTCGCCCGTGAGATCTACGGCGTATCACTCTTTCGAGAGGAGATCCGTCGTGATATCTGTCTTGCAGTTGATCACGGTAGGATTCACGAGATACGGACCATCTGGATCACCTACTCCATCGAGGAGACTATAGCGAAAAGTAGGATCTCCTGATTCGCATCCGAATGCCTGATAGGTCGAGAGGAGTTGTCTTTTTTCGAGTTCACGAGGGTCCTTTTCTCATACAGTACCCTTTCCGAGATTCTTGAGATAGTCCTTGGGTGTTGCTGTGAGTCCGAGCTTGTACGCGATGAAGTATTCGAATATCGTCCGATTGGATCCTGAGATACTCCGATGAGCCTCATCTGATATGATCAGATCAAAATCTGTCGGTGTGAATATCTTGAGATATTTGTTGTTGTAGGAGATCGACTGTATCGTCGTGACGACGATTTCCGCCTTTCGCCAGTCTTCACGATTTTCTTTGAATACTGCCGTCTGGAAATCATTACCGAGATGACGGACAAAAGCCTTCTTTGCCTGATCCTCGAGTTCGAGTCGATCCACGAGGAATAGAACTCGTTTGGCGAGTCCTGACTTGAGAAATAACTTGATGAGGGCCGCTGACGTGAGTGTCTTCCCTGTCCCTGTCGCCATCTCGAAGAGGAATCGATTTTTCCCATCTTGTACTGCTCGTTGTACCGACTCTATAGCAGATATCTGATATTTTCTGAGGAATTTGAGCCCATGATTTTTTAGGAGTTCAGCTTGTTTTTCGCTATCTTGCCACTTGGGATCCTCTCTATATCTCGGGAATTGGGTACGCACGACATAGTCGGACTCGATATGCTCTGTGACGAATGGTCTCGTATCAGTCGTTGTATTTTCCTGCGACTGGAATGACTCAAGTCGTGGGAAGTGACTGATGCGTGTCGGATTTCATTTTTCTTTGTCCCAAAAATAGTGAATATTCCCATTCGAGAGGAGGATGAATCTGATGTTCTGAGCATTCGCATATATACGAGCTTGTTCCTTGCCGATGAGTGGATCCTTGTCCTCACTCTTCGCCTCGAGCACACATATAGGGAATCCCCTCTCATCGAGGAGGAGATAGTCGATGAATCCATCAGATATATTTTCGAAGTCATCACCCATTTCCGTGATTTTCACATTGGCTTCGACTTGTACATTGGTGAGTTTACCATCTTTCTCGAGGAGCCTCCACCCAGATTCTTCGAGGAGAGTATTGATCTTGAGTCGAGCTTTCGCTTCTTTTTCCATATAAAAAGGCACTTACAAAAGTAAATGCCAAAATTTGAGATATATTTTTTGTGACTGGATCCGCCATGGCGGATGACAGAGACAAGTATTGTGTTTTGGCAAACATAAAAGGGCAATCAAGCACCTTATGTGTTCGCCAAAACATGCATATTTTCCCCAGTCCAAAAAATAATTGAAAAAGGGCGGCAACTTAATTGCCCATCTACACAATTATTTATAAGGTTTGTTTGGGGAAAATTTAGATTAGAAAATATACATATTTTGGCTTTGCCATTCTATGAGATCTCCTCCTTTTAGCAAGCCGAGAACATGATATAAAAAATCTCCCCACTTGTGAGTGAGAAAAAAGTTTTGATTTTATGATATATTCCTATATACTGTATCTGTTCACGACAAAAGAGGAACCAAACGGAGTAATACCTAAGGGCACCTCTTTTTTTATGTGTATTCTACTTTTTTGCGGATATCAGGCAGGCTCAGATTTATGCCCAAGGTATGTGCTATCGGATTATAGAGAGAAGAGAAGTGTTTATTTGGAAACAAGATTTTCTTGAGTCTATTTTTCTCTATGAGATACTTCACCGTCTTGATATAGTCACCATCTCCCGTGACCAGTACCATCTGATCAAAGTCATCCTCTTCCAGGAGTCGATGCATGATCTCATAGACGATATCTACATCGACATTTCATTTTTTCTTGCCTTTCATATTCTGGTGATGTTCTCGGAACTCGAGGATGAATCCTGCTCTCTGTATCTTGCGATACATGGTCTGATGGCTCTCATCGAGAAATCAGAGAAATATATACGCCTCATCGACCTGGAACTTATCTCGGAGATAGACGCGAAATCGTGCAAAATCCACTTTCCATCCAGAGGATGACGTACCAAGATGGAGATTTTGCCCGTCTATGAATGCGATATTTCGGATCTTCATGGAACGATCGTATGGATTTCTCCCCATTTTGCAATCCGAAATTCTCCGGAAGATCATCGGGAAAAATCTTTTGATTTACAGCACTTTGGATCTATCTTCGCAACCAAAAGTAGCCTACATTTTTTCTATTTACCCTCATAGTCTCAGTCACTTGATAACTTCTCTTGATGGTGAGTCTCACAGATCAGCTCTTGTTACGAAAAAACTCTTCTCGCCTTCTCGGAGTTATTGGGCTCTGTGTATGATGGGTTGTATAGATGGAGAAGCTTCGGGAGGCATAGATTCGAGAATGTATTGAGGTACTTGATTATGCAGTATGAACGAGTCGATATCAGACTTCTTGACTGAACCTATCAGAAAGCGCGAGTGCAACAGGTGTGTAGATCGTATCTGTCGTAAATTGTGCCATTGCATTATTCATTCATCTACGTGTGTTCATATAAACCTGATCTAAGTCCCTTCGTGTTCAATATTCTGCTTGCAATGAGGTCATATTCATGTCAACCATCTTCATTCGGTCTCGATATACTTGTTTGCCTGAGTGATAAGCCTCGACTATTATTTCTACACTATCTGATCATCCATCAATAAGCTCAGAGAGAGGTATTCAGAGAAGTCATTCATCAGCAAGTAGGATTCGATTTCCATCTGTACTCTCAGCAGTTTTTATAGACATATTTCTGAGTGAGTCTAACTCGAGTTCATCTCAGAGAGTAAGATTTCCTTCTCAATCAAGACCAACTTCTATTTTTCCATCCGCATTGAGTCGGCCTATTTCCGCGTAGGTATCAAGTGTTGTTTCTTGGACCACTTTGGTCATTTTACGGATGTCTGGTGCATGCGTACTAAAAATGGCTATGGCTCATTTTACTTCTTCTGCACTTATATTTCCGCCTTTGTTCGGATGGAGTACTTCAGTGTATTCTAATTCAGTATTATTTTTTGAATGCATGAGTCTTGGCATACCATCAGCACGAAGTTTGGGTTGGAAATTCTCATCAAGAACAAGAAATGGATCATGTACGACCTCACCAGAACTTGTTTTTACAGACCATTTGAGACAAGCTTCATAAATAATTTCATCATATCTCTGACCTGTTGCATATTTATTTCATGGATTTCGTTTCATCCAGCTATTTCCTTCCAC
>JAYUQR010000095.1:0-9444 GCA_043756665.1 Candidatus Altimarinota bacterium
AAATGTACACACAGACAGTGTCTATTTGAGTGGCTTTTGGTATTCTTGTATTATGCTTCTATATTTATTATACTCAGAAGAGAGATGGGCCCTATGAGAAATAAAAGTTACTCTTTACAAAATAAAAATTATACTTAAATTAAGTATAATTAACAAGTTATAATATTATGTCAATAGAGTTATATATTCCTGAGATAGGAGATGAGTTGGGTGTTACAGATTACTGATACTTAGATTATAGATCATCTAATATCTCTTCATTAATTGTATCGGCTGCACAAGTTAAATGTGTCTGACAACTTTCTAAGCTACTCGAATTATCAGACGAGCGACTTATAGGCTTCTTTGATTCAGATTGAAATGCTTTTTGGCCAAAACCTACTGAGGAAAGTATAAATTCTAGAGTGGATTTTTTTGTTTTTCTCTTATCTTGTACTGAAAAGAAATATGTACAGTATAAAACGGCTGCAGTATATCTTTTATCAACTTACTTTATATATTCAGATACTGAACCGAAGTATTATGATTTTGCATTAGAAATTATTGGTAGAATAGCCGATACTATCGGCTGAGATAAATGAGATCAAATAAAACTACTTATTGGAAGTTTATCACAAATAATAGATACTATAAAAACAGAGACTAAAACACTGATTATAACTTTGTTAGTGGATTGTCTATATTCTTCTACAAGAATACCTTGATTACTGAGATTATACCAAGATTCAATAAGGACTGCATATACCTAAAAATCCCAACTTCCTGCCATATTCGAACTCTGTGTATAGTTGATAACCGTGGTTTCGAAGAAGTTTCCCTTATCGGCATTCGGATCCTGGAGACGGTCGAGATTCTTGTAGGGATTGACGATCGCATCTGGATAGAGTGGATCGATCCCGAGCATCGAGAGGCGCTGATTCGCGAGCCAACGGGTATATCCTGCTGTGGTTTCGCCATTTATCCCCATGATTCGATTCCCGAGGATATAGTTACTCCAGGTGATTTCCTGTTCGACGGCAACCCCCATCATCTCGCGGATAAGTGACTCATCATAGACCTCTGGGAACTCACGACGGATTTCGCGGATGATATTCGCAAATATCGTCACATGCGTGAGCTCATCTCGACGGATATAGGCGATCATGCGACCTGTTGCTGGCATCTTCATATGATCGACGAGTGTATCGAAGAAGGCAAATCCATTATAGAAATAGAGTGATTCGAGGAGAAAATTCGCGACGATCCCACGGAAAAAATTCTTCTCCGTCGGGGTGTCGACGAAGTCCTGATAGATCTGACCTATGTATTGATTACGATCGAGGAGGATCGGATTCTCTCTCCAAAAGTAGTAGATCTCATCACGATCCTCAGCAGAGACGACTGACTCGAGTATCGTTGCGTATGACTGTGAATGGATCGCTTCCTGATATGCCTGGATCGCGAGGAGGAGATTGACCTCGGGACTCGTGATATAGTTCGAAAAATTCGGGAGGTTCACGGTCTGGATCGAGTCGAGAAATATGAGAAAAGAGAGGATTCCCTTATAGGCTCGTTGTTCATCAGGGCTCAGTGTCGTATGGAAATCGCGGGCATCATCCTTGAGTCCTGAGACTTTTTCTGGGAGCCAAAAATTCCCGACCATTACCTGATAGAGACTTTTTGCCCATGGATACTTCACGGCATTGAGATTGAAGAGTCATGTCGTTGATCCCTTGATGATCGTCCTCACACTGACATCATCATTCCCGAGTGGATTGAACATCTTATTTCGGAAAATTTCTGGACTCGTTGTCATATATGGTGTTTTATTAGTAGTTGACTACACAATATGTAGTGTTACTTAGTATAGATTTTTTCTCGTATTTGCAAGAGTTTTTTCGAGAAAATCGAAGAAATTTTTTCTCAACATAAACGGATCAGAATAGGAGATTATCCTCATTTCGATTTCCCTCATTTTCTGACAGGAGTATCCTCGATAATACGCTCTACATCAGCTTCGACTGTATGTATTTCTCGTTCGAGGAGCTCGTCCTTTTCTCGTATTTTCTGGAAATTCGACTGAAAAACGAGGGTCATCGCATAGAGAAAGAGGGGGACATAGAATACAGCATATCCCATCGTGAGAACTTTTCCAGCCGTACTGTGAGGGACGAGATCACCGAATCCGATCGTCGCCGTCGTGATCACCGTGAAGTAGAAAGCATCGAAATATGACCAGTTTTGTGCTGACTCAAATGAGTGAATGAAAAATGTTCCGAGAAACCAGCTCGTGAGGAATATGATGGCAATGATGATGAGCTTTCGGTGGTGGATATGGAGCATAGTAGGTATTCTTATGAATAATTTTTTTTCTGGAGTTGATCGAACTGAGTATTTATGAGAAGTCAGAAAATGATAAGAGTGTGACTTTTTCATTTTTTTCGAATCGAGTGATATTCTCAGGAATTGTATCCGTCGTATAGAAATGGTCAAATGCATCGAGAAATGACGACTTCACTCACTCTGCAAATACCGCATGAGGAGCGAAAGCAGAAACACTTTTTGCCCCCTTCTCACGTGCATAACGACAGGCCTCGACGAGCGTCCCTCCTGACCTGATGTGATCATCGATGATGAAGACTTCTCTTCCCTCGAGATTTCATCCTTCGAAATACATTTCGAGTGTCGTTGGTCCTGTCCGGACTTTTGCACAGGTAACGATCTCATACTCTGTAAAAAATCGAGAAAAAGCCTTTTTTGCGCCTGCATCTGGGAAGAGGATGATGGGTTTTTCTTGGGAAGAAAGTATATGAGTTTTGAGAATCTCTGTCGTCGTATGGTGGAGTATCTGGAGTGAAGGTGGAAAGTAGAATATTTCACGCTCATCATGGATGTCATAGAGATGAATTGTCACATTTCCTGGATTTCTCTCACCGATAAGGCCCAGTGTACGAGCGAAGACATTGGCAATCGAGAGCTCACCACTCGGTGTATCACGTTCCATTGATGCTGCAGGAAAAAATGGTACATGAATTTCGACAGATATAGGACCTGCACGCATCAATCCATCGAGAAAGGCTAACTGACCGAAAAAATCATCGACATAGCGAAAATCCCCGATATAACATACCTTTTTTCCGTGTAATTCTTGCTTATTTTCGAGAAATATCCTCGGCCAACCGTCAGAAAATTTCTCGAATCGGACGATTTTTGAATCTGCGATCTTTTCCCCAAGATGGAAAAAATGCGGGTGAAGAAAAGTGAGCATAGAGTTTATATAAAAAAGAGGAAATACATGCCTATCGCAAAGAGTCATGCCATGAGTATTCGCTTGAGCCAAAAGTTTCAGAGCTTTATCCCACTATGTGCGCCGAGGTATCCCCCGAGATATCCTCATATGGTAAAGAGGACCATATAGGTAACATTGTAGAGTCCTGATGTGATCACTGGGAAGATGAATCCGATCGCGAAAGGAGTTGTGAGAACACATCCGATAAGCCGAGCCTCAAGATTGGTCACGCGGAAGAAAAAAGTATGGAGTGCCTGAAATAATACTCCTGTACCCATCGGAAAAATAGAAAAGAATATATTCAGGATAAAATATGCAATGAACCCAGCATACTTCCGTCACTTTGTCACTTCTTTTGTGATTACTCAGAGTGACTTTGAGAAGATATTTGATAGAAGTAGAATCATCATAAAAATACCTGTAAGCTTGAGAAGGATATCCGTAGGAAGTGTGATGAGAATATTTCATCAGATATATCCTCAGGCGATTGCTACGAGAATGAGTGGGATGATAATATCTTTTCTAAGTTTCTGACTCTTCAGGAGTGGAAAGAGGGCTCAGAGGTTGACTCAGACATTTCCTATCTGATAGGTTGTTTTTGCAACCTGCACAGGGATCCCGAGAAGGATCAATACACTCACTGAAAGAGCCGAAGTCATTCAGGGAACAATCTGTCAGAGAAATGAAGATATAAGGGCGATGAGAAATATTTGGAATTCGAGCATATTGGTGAGTTATCGCATACTATTTACGAGTTCGTTCCATTCATTTTTTGGCTTTTCAGATATCTGTGCATCGGATGGGAGTCTCGGATACTTCGACTGGAGTGCTATGATGATAGTATCGATTTCTTCTGGTGACTTCCCCGTTGCCTGTTCATTGGCTCGAGTTTTTTCGAGTGTTTTATCATCCCACCACATCTGGAATGGTGCTGGTGTATAGCAGTGGAAGAGTGGTATTCCGTCGAAATTATCTTTCCCACTTCGATTCACGATACAAGTGACGGCGACCACTTCACCACCACCATTTCTCACGATTTCGATCATTTTTGCTATCGTCGAACCCTTCGTGATGACATCTTCTGAGAGGATGATCTTTCGTCCCTTGAGTCCATCATCCCCGAGCTCATGTCGCTTCAGGAGCATACTATCACCATCTTTCTCTGTATAGAGACTTTCTGGGATACTCAGTGCCTCTGCGAGCGAGAGTGAGAGTCGGACAGATCCCATCTGAGCACCGATGACTCAGTCAGGAAATATGTGCGCCTGATGGAGCTGCCCTGCGATATCCTGTCAGACTCGATGGAGTACACGATAGTCTCTCTCGGGGACTCCCATATTGGTATAGGCATCAGCGATGAGGCCACTTGTATAGCGGACATACTTTCCTCATACTGGACGTATATAGATCGCTCAGATATATTTCAGGACTGATTCCCAGTCTCCAGTATGGAGGAGTTTCTCGAAAACAAAATTTTTCTCTTTTCGTCATTCCTGCGACGAAGGTGAATTGGACGAAAGTCCAAGAGAGTGTCCCCTGGGGGAATGCAGGAATCTAGACACGGAACTCTGGATTGCTTCATTCTTCGCAATGACAGATGTAGGATTCATCTGCTCCATTATCTCTCGGATCACTATACTTGGATCATCTGCAGTCAGGATCGGTCGTCCGACGACGATATCTGAGGCGCCATTCTCGATGGCACCCCGCGGAGTATTCGTGAGGGCTTGATTCTGATCGTCTTTTCTTTCTACTCATTCACGTTGAATATTCGGAGTGACGAGGAGGAAATCATAGCCAAATACTTCTCTGAGCATCGGAGCATCTGCAGGGGAACAGACGAGCCCGTCTGCTCCAGCTCCAAGTGCAGACTTCGCGAGACGGAGGATCGATTCTGCACGATTGGCATCGTAGATATTGACGACCTCCTCATCCTGCATCGAGGTGAGGATCGTGATAGCGAGGAGCTTGGTATTTGGTGCTGCTTTTTTCGCTGCCTGGATCATCTCAGATCCTCCACTCGCATGGACGGTGTAGTATGCGATATCCAGTCCATCTAGCCTCTTCGCATAGTTCGCGACGGTATTCGGGATATCATACCATTTCCCATCGATCATCCAGATGATATCGATTCAGGTTTCATCCCGAATTTCTCATGCGAGTAACTTCAGTCACTCAATCCCGATCTCGGATAGGAGATCATTGACCTTTATATGGATGCCTCATGATACGAAGAGTTCTCTGTTTTGTGAGATGAATTCTTTGAGTTCAGATGGACTTTTGCCATCGAAGGCGATATTGAGTTTTGGCATGGTTATGAGTGAAGAATAATTTTGATATCCTCGAGGTCAGATATCACTTGAAATAGGGTATCCATTTTTTTTCGAGGGAGAAATTTCTCATTTGCTATTGTATCGAGCTGCCCTATCCATTGATCATAAAAACCAAAAATATTCACCAAATAGATTTTTCCATTAAGTTTTCCGTGTTTTTTCAGTTCTAAAGCTTGAATAAACTCATTCAAAGTACCTAATCCACCAGAAAGTATAAAGAATATATCGGATGACTCGAAAAATATCTGGAGTCGCTCAGCCATAGTTTCAGTAATAATGACCTCACAATCAGCAGTACTCAAAATCTCACCTCGCTCCTTTTGCATAAGAAATTGTGGTATCACGCCTTTTTTCTTTCAATTAAAGTTCGTAATTCATTTCAAGACTCAGCCCATAAGTCCATAGATACCTCATCCATAAAGTAAGGTATGTTTGTTTTTTGCGATACTCTCTCAGAGTACGATAGAGAGGTCGATAAACTTTTCATCGACTCAATCCATACCGCCACAAAAAACACAGATATTTGCCATAGTAATATTATTTAACGAATTTCGAGATCGACTATCCTGCGTATATCTTCACCGATATCTTCCCATGTAATGAATACGAGTTTACTTCGCCATTGGAGAATGAGTGAATTCACAAGAGTTCGACCGAGAATAACCTCATTAGAGAGGCGATTTTCTATCAGTATGAGTATTTCTTTTCTTCTCGTCTTTGCCTCTTTATTATAATTTTCTTTGATGATGGCTTCACTTTCACCGAGTCCAGTATCAGAATAGAGTTCTAAAAAATATCACCTGTATTCGGTGATATATCCTTTTATACTTTCCTTTGATTTATGCGACCAGATAATTTTTTTCATAGTGAGACTTTCTGATATTATAGTCACGAATTTCTTGTCCGAGTAAGACTGTCTGCTCATCGATAAAAGTATCAAGGTGAACTGAAAGCTCATCAGTAGTCATGTCGTCTTGTTCTTTTTTCATATTTTCAGTATAATCTGTTTTCGATAAAATCAACTTTTTTATAAAACCTCGAGCTTCCCCTTCGCTTCCTCGATACTTCCCCATCCTTGCTTCTTCGCATATGCATTTGCCTCTGTCTTTACCCGCCCGAAGACACTATTCCCTTCTCGGTCATATTCAGTTCCGATCTGGATCGCTGAAGCTCCACAGAGGGAGTACTCATAGGCATCGACACCACTCACAATGCCCCCACATCCGACGACTTGGATCGTATCTCAGAGGAGTTCATAGAATTTGCGAGCATTAGCGAGCGCAACCGGCTTGATCATAGCACCACCGAGACCACCGAATCCTCCCTTTGGCTTGATCACTGGCCTATGAGTCAGAGGATCGAGGACGAGGGTATTTCCCACTGAGTTCACACAGGTAATGAAGTCGATCGGAAAGTCACGAAGCACAGCCGCCATCGCTTCATAGTGAGCGAAGTCGAAATACGGAGGAAGTTTTATACCAAATGCCGTGTTTTTCTTATACTTGCAGACCTTCTCGAGGATGTCTCGAGAGTCAGCGAAGTCATATCCTATCTGCGCTTTTCCGACGACATTTGGACAAGAGAGATTGATCTCGAGGGCTTTCACGGCCCCTCGTGATTCGAACGCTTCGACGATCGTCGGGAAATCTTCTGGCTTCATCCCGACGATACTCGCGATAACAGGTTTTCCATATTTAGTCGTGAGAATATGGGAGAATTCGATGTATTTCTCATAGCCGAGATTCGGGAGTCCCATGGAGTTGATCGATCCTCCTTCGAATGCATGATATCGTGGTTCGGGGTTGCCTTCCCGAGGTTCGAGGGTACAGGATTTCATCACGACATAGTCAGCTTCGCTCTGTGCGATTCTTTCGAGCTCCTCGAGGGTTGTACAGTGTGGGCCCGATGCATTGAATACCGCGAATTTGGAGAAGAATGGCATAGTGAGGATAATTATGAAGTATTGAATGTAGTATAAAAAAGCTGGGAGAAAGTGCAAATTAATAAGCAAAATCTCTTACTACTTTCTCGAGAAGTTGTTGTGGTTTAATCGTATGTTTAGGATCTACGTTCTCTCCAGGGTGATGACTTATTCCGTCGTGACGGACGAAAATCATACCTATAGGGATACCGATTTTTCATAGATACGCGACATCATGTCCCGGAAGAGATGGCATCAGGACATAGCTAAATCCTAAAGTTTTTGCTCACTCCTGAAGTAGTCATTTCACTTTATTACTTACTGCCATACTGAGACTGTGAGATACAAGAGTCGGGGTGAGAGTAGTAGCTATTTTTGATCTTACCTTCGCGACAAGATAGTCAAAAGTTCTTTTATCACCTTCGTGTCTATAATCGAGATTCCATGAGAGCTTTCCATCCTTAAGTGAAAAATCTACTACTGTAACTCGAGAAGAACCAACAGGATTTTCAGGGTTTTTCTTTACTTCCTCTACAAAAGTCCCAGTAGCAACATGACTAATACGAAATGGAATAGTTACATCCCCTCGTATAGGTCATAGTGGTTGCCCGTTAAATGTTTCTCAGGAAGGAATTCCCGTACTTCGATTAAGTTCGCCCTTTACTCCTTTTTCTCAAAGTATTTTCATCAGTTTTTCCCCTTGAAGTATAGTACCTCGAGGTAAGGCAATATCGATAAACACATCATCTGGGATAGAGGTAAATCCGAGAGGACTTCCGAAACCAATCTCTCGAATTATAACACTATCATCGAGTCTACCAAGTATGGCAGAAAGACCCACAAGCGCATCTTCTCTATACCATCTTTCTCTCGCATTATCACTTTTTATTTTTGCTGGATTTGGTGGCGTACCTCACGTATGTCATCTTTTTCAGGATATTTTTATGTGGTAAAAATCGTATCCATCACTCGTATTGTATTCTTCTTGAAGGCCTGAAAGGTCCTTATTCCACTTTTCTCGTCTCGCTCATCCTATCCCTCCTGCGACTATCCCGAGGTCTCTATTATTTGCCTCGATTACTCCACTTTGCTCGATATGGAGTTCGAGTCAGAGATCATATTTCTCCAGAAGATGCTCCGCACCCTTTTCTAAAATTTGTACCATTTTCCCCCTCATCACCGCGAGAGAGAAACCATTTTTATCAGCAAGATGCTGGAGAAAAGTCACATTTTCTCATTTACTATTTTTTCAATAGATTATTTTCTCTACTTGGTCGATGGTTAGAGCTCATGTAGCTATCTGACTTCAGAGACACCCGACACCATTATTTGGACTGGACTCTTCTGACCTCCATGACACGACTGTGATTGTTTTTTTTGGCTTTCATTTTCCAAGAAGCATATCGACTGCTTCGAGTCCAGCCCCCACTCAGAGTACCCCATCATACATGCCACCATTTGGTGTACTATCGAGATGAGATCAGATGATGACCCCTTTTGCATCTTTTTCTTTATCTCAAACTGTAACTCTTTCAGTTCAAAATATGTGGAAGAAAGTATTTCCTACGATATCAGTTTCAAGCTCATAATCATTACCTATACTGAGTCAGTGATTATATGCAATTATTGATGCGAACTGCTCAAATGAATCTATAGCATGATCTTCGAATTTTCCAAAAGAGTAAGCCTGTCTTCAGAGGGGTGGATGAGCAAATGGATCTGGCATCTTGCCATCGAAACGACTTCATGCAGCTATTTGCTTCACAAAGTCTAATGCTACTATGGCAGCATCTCGGTTATCAGAAGCCTCTGGTGATGAGGTACGCGTAACTGCTCACTAGACATCATACATTTCATCTTGACATTGAATCTGGTTTTTAGAACGTCTCATTCTAATAGGGATTCTTGCAAATTTTCCAGGT
>JAYUQR010000096.1:0-3386 GCA_043756665.1 Candidatus Altimarinota bacterium
CTACTCTGCCGACTACTATCCACTCATCCCGTGGCTCGGGTACTATCTCATCGGGCAGGGGATAGGATATCTCATATCGAAGTATAGCCTCCTCTCCACTCTCGATTCATATGCCCCTCGATCATCCATCCTACGCTTCCTCGGTCGGAATGCACTCGTAGTCTATATGGTGCATGTTCCGATACTGTATGGGATCTTTTTATTTCTTTTTAGCTTGGTCGCGAGAGTATTACCATTATACTAGACAATAGATTTCTCCACTTCTCCCGAATACTCGGGATTCGTTCGAAATAACACTCAGTTCACCAAAACTATGCTATCACTCCAAAACATCTCGAAATCCTATACCTCTCGTGGTGAGATAGTTACACTCTTTACTGACCTCGACTGGAAGATCGAACAGTGAGCATTCGTCGCTCTTATGGGTGCCAGTGGGGCAGGGAAGTCGACGCTCCTCTCTCTCATCGCAGGCGTACTCACGCCAGAAAGTGGGAGCATCACCCTCGGCGACACGGTCATCACTGATCTCAGTAGAGACGCTATGATCGAATGGAGAGGGAAACATATCGCTTTTATTTTCCAGTCGTTCGAGCTTATACCGAACCTTACGGTAGAGGAGAACATCGATCTGGTTCTCGATATATCTCATGCGAAGCGTCGCTATACGAGCGAAGAGATACTTGATAAAGTCGGACTTGCAGGAAAGTGAAAGAGATATCCAAACGAGCTCTCCTGAGGGGAACAACAGCGTGTCGCCATCGCGAGAGCATTTGTCGCGGATGTGCCATATCTCCTCGCAGATGAGCCGACAGGGAATCTCGATGAGGGAAATGCCACAAAGATCATGGATCTCATCGATACACTCCATCGTGAAACCGAGAATACGATAGTGATGATCACCCATGATGGGGATATCGCGAGTCGTGCTGCTATGGTATACAGGCTCCATGGTGGAAAGCTCACACAAAAATAAAGTCATTTCGAGTGAGTTCGTCTGTTCCTGTGACGGACGACGAGAAATCTTCCTATTAATGCTCTGATATGTCTGAAAACATGTACGTCTACATTCTGACAAATCAATCAAACTGTGTATTATATACAGGTGTCACGAATAACCTCGAAAGAAGAATGCTTGAACATAAGCAAAAAATAGACCCAAAAAGTTTCACAGCGAAATATAACACAACAAAACTCGCTTACTATGAAACTGACGGAGATCCAGAGCATGCGATAATCCGAGAAAAACAAATAAAGAATTATAGAAGAGAAAAGAAAATAGCTCTCATAGAAAAACAAAATCCTTACTGGAAAGACCTTTCAGAAGACTGGTACAGTTAATGGAAGACTTCTCCGAGATTTATCATAGAAACAGATGAATCTCGTTCGAAATGATGAGTTTTCTGATTTCACAAAAAAATTAAATGGAAAATTTCTCGTCGGTTTTCATACCTCAAACCTCGCTCGAAATGACACTATAATAACTATGCTTACTCTCCTGCGTCTCATCATCCTCAGAAACTCTCGAGCACTCCTGACACTTTTTTTCGTGACACTCTTCTCGAGTGTGGGATTTATCACTCTCGGTCAACTCACGACCAATATCGAATCGAGTGTCGCGAGTGAGACTCGACCACTTTTCTGAGCGGATATGGTTATCTCTCCAGGGGGGTATACAGGCGCCTCACTCATCACTATTTTTGCTCCCTATCTTTCGGGGGAGACATATACATGGGCAGAGCGACATACATTCTCGACCACGCTTTTTGATCGAGTAGGGAAGACAGGGCTCGTGAAGGTCGTATCCTATATGGGTGTATATCCACAGAGGGGGATACTTAAAGTTGAGCCAATTGAGAATTCAGGAAAAAAGACCGATGCAAGATTCCTGCCTACGCAGGAATGACAGGAACAATCAGGAGCTCCTGGATTGCTTCATTCTTCGCAATGACAGGAGCTAGGGGAATGACAAAGACAGAAAGGGCAAACCCCCCTACCCACCTTATCGGGGGAGCAAGTGGAACGAGTCGCCGCAACCCCATGACTTATCGACCGATTTGCATCAGGATGAATCATCTCTCTGGATGGGAAGAGTATCTCTATAATAGAGAAAATCCTCGAATCCAGTGACCTCGGATTCTCGCTCGGCACGGAGAATCATCTCATCATCCTCCCAGAGTCACTCCTCTCAGGTTCTCTGCTCCTCTCATCGGGTTCACGACTCGACTATGATCTCCTCATATCATTCACCGACGAGAGTCGAGCTCGCATACTCGATAAGAAATGGGAAGCCATCCCTGCACTGAAGGGATTTCGCATACGCAACTATGAGGATCGTTCAGAGAGAAATCTCGAAACCGCCCGAAATCTCACGGACTATATCCTCCTCATTCTCGTCGTATCCAGTATATTTGCTCTTGTCATCCTCAGATCTTCTCATGATGGATTTTTTGATTCGCTTTCTCGGACGCTCCGTATCGTGGAGACGCTCGGATTCTCTCGAAAAAGACAGATCATTCTCTTCTCTCTCCTCTACATCCTCCTCATCCCAACCGCATATATCCTCTCTGGATATATCGCTTCACTCCTCCTCGTGCGTATCGCGAGCTTCCCTGGTGCAGAGAGTTTTCATTGGTTTTTCTCCTCCTTTTTCGAGTCACTTCTACTGCTTTCTCTCCTTATCCTTGCGGCATTTTTCCCTGCATGGAGAGCGAGATTCGCGAATCCAGTAGGAATAGAAAATCAGAGAAAGAAATCTCGATTTTGGCGAAGTTTGAATTTCCGTCATTGCGAGGCACGAAGCAATCCAGTTTTGGAGAAAAAAAGCAGTCTTCATCCAAGTTTGCTCAAAAAACCTATACTTCAATACTCATTTATTCAGAAAATACCCCCATTTTTCAGACGTTTCATTGACGCTACCACTGTCGTCAGCTTCTCCATCTGACTCATCGTCATCACTATCATCTTCCGAGATTTTCCCTTTGCACTCTCTGTGGTTGTGTGAGGCATCATAATTCTCTGACTCCTTTCTCTCCTCCTCAGTCGCTTATACGAGTTCATATTCACTCGTGCGAAATCTCTCAGAGAGAGTCGATTCCCTCTCTTCGATGCTTTTCGTTCGCTCGTACGACCACTCACGCCAACCATTCCGATCACGATATCGCTCGTCTCGGTGACGACATTTTTCCTCACGTTCCTCCTCTTTTCTCTCGCATTCCGCTCGGAGCTCCGCATAGACGCGGGGCAAAGTGCGAATATCTATGCTCTGAATATCCTCGAATCCGACAAACCGAAAATAGAGAAAATCCTCTCAGGAGCGGAAATGTATAGTATCCTCCGTGCTCGTATAGAGAAGGTGAATGAGCAGACTCTCGCTGAGCATCTCGGTA
>JAYUQR010000097.1:0-9377 GCA_043756665.1 Candidatus Altimarinota bacterium
CCATAAAATATCCCATCATCCTGAGAGAGGGAATTCGAACTGAAGGGGAATGTCGTAGAAAGTCCCTTTGTAGAAATATTTCGAAAGACATTCACTTCATCTCGAGCAAATGGTCCTGTTGCGATGAATCCTTGTTCGGCTCTCAGAAATGTTTGTTTTGTGAGGATATTGCGTCCAGCGAGCATGACATCGAGCGTATTACTGAGTTTCTTCATCTCATCCTCACTCTCAGCATACGTCGTGATATAGAGTGAGAGGTGAAAATACTTCTCCTGGCCTCGTGTGAGTGATATCTGGAGTTCCTCGACATCTTGGATCTGGGCATCAAGATGAGGATCGCCAATAAGTCACTTCTCTCGGTTAATCGCATACTGAGATCGTAATTGTGTGAGTCGTTTCCTGAGAAATCGCATGACTCGAGCACTATCGACAGGATAGACAAACATCGACACATCGAACTTCACATCCCAGTTTATCAGTGGGGAAAGCCAATTTCATTCGAGCACATCTGGATAGGCATAGGTAAATATCGTACGAACGAAGGTATCTCCAATCTGGAGTTTCGTCGCATCGATCCGCATCATCGATGGCGCGATCATATCCTTCACATAGGCAAGCGCTTCTTTGTACTCTTTCTCAGTTTCTTTGAGTTCGAGTGCTTCTGCCTTTGTGAGTTTTCTATCCGGATCATTGAGGTCGATTACCAGTGTCTCTTGCTTCTTCTCGATGACTGTCGAAGGTGTCGAAACAGTGTCGATATTTTCTGATTTTGGCAGAACAAAAGAAGTCGGTATCGATTCGAGTCATTCGATATCTCCGGTATAATTTTCTTCGATGAGTTGTGCAAGTGTAGGTACAGCCATGGGTCAGGAAAATAGTTATGGATTTTTAGGAGTGGTTAGTTGGGTTCACCCATCGATTTTTTCAGAATATTTGATTCACCAATTCCACTCAGTAATATTCGATACATCGATTTTTTTCGGAAGCTCACTGAGAGTCAATCATCATTCCCCGTCTGGGAGAAATCTGGCTACAAAAAGGGTTACATCATCAAATTGTTTATGTTTATACCCCATAAATGATGAAAGATCGATAGTAATCTGACGAAATATGTTTTCCGATGTCTTGACGGGAACTTTCATAATAGACTCGACGATTCTATCGATTCCAAAAAGAAGTCAATTCTGTTCTGAGCGATACCGTGCCTCGGTAATACCATCTGTATAGAGAATAATGATATCATTTCTTTCGAAAATGATCTGTTGTTCGATAAGGACCTTCGAAGAGTCTCGGACCATTCCGAGAGCAACACCACCTGACTTGACCTTATATACCTTCTGTTCTGCTACTTTATATACGAGGAGATGCTCATGCCCTGCTCCAGTATAGTAGAGTTTTTTTTCTTGCTCATTCCATCTGAGCATGACACAGGTCATCATCATATTTTGTTTTATTCGAGGCTTGAGGATACGATTTGTTTCAGAGAGGATTTTTGCGCCATTGGTTTCTTCAGTGACAAATGCTGATATCAGCGCATTTACCATCATCATGACGAATCCACTCGGTACGCCATGACCTGTAACGTCTCCGACATACACATAATAGTTATCATCCTTTCACTTTATTATATCGAGACTATCACCACCGACTTCTGATGCTGGATTCGTTGCAAGTGCAATTTCGAGTGATGGTATGATGGTATCTTCATTTGCGATCACGTGTCGCTGTATCTCACTCGCGATTTCGACCTCGGATCGGAGCTTTCGACCATCCCTGAGTTCTTGCTTAAAGACCCGAAGAATCTGGAGACTTTTGATAAAAAAACTAATAATATTTGTCATTCATTTACTCCATGCTTTCGCCTCAATATTTGGATCATCATCTGTTCCAGTATAAAAACGTGCAATGCTCTGATTTAGTTTCTGGACAGGACCAATATAAGCAAGATAGACTATACCATAAAGTATAGGAAGCTGTATAACTATAACAATCGAGAAGAAATATGGGGCACTTTGTACAAATGAAGCCATGAAGGTATATCCTCAGAAGCCAACCAGTAAAAATAGGTCAAGGAAGACAAGAATTCAGACGATTATGGGAAGTATTTTGTGCAGCATATGCGTAAGGTTATGGGGTCTGTTCTGTTTCTGGAGAATTTACTAGAGCTGATGACTCTACTGAGGATTCTTCACGGACGATTCCCATGCGGGCCTCTATTTCCATATCAACATACTCTTTTTTCCGGCCATACATTTTACGCGAATACTCCTTGATAATTTTGGAGACTTCAGCATTTTTATAGGTATTGTCCCAGATCGTCTTGAGGTCAAATGGTCGAGTCGTTGCGTTATCGATATTGAGTTTACAGTATGTGGTAAAATTCGCAATACCAATAATATCTTGTTGTGAAAGGAGGGGGGCATATTCCTTCTCCAGATATTCTGCATCCTCAGCACCCACCTTAAATGACATGATAGTACCAGCATTTCCGAAGACCGCATCTTTGATCGACGGTTTTCATCACTTTCCTTGTTTATCACCACTTCCTCCGATCTGAGCGATGAATTGATGTGCCATGATGAGAGCGAGACGATATTTTCGAGCTTCTGAGAGGATTTCTCAGAAGGTATCGGTTGCAAAATTCTGAAACTCATCGACATAGAGGTAGAAATCCTTTCGCTGATCTTCCGGCATATCGGCACGACTCATAGCTGCCATATTGATCTTTGACACCATAATCAGACCGAGCAATTGTGCATTGAGATCGCCGATTCGTCACTTTGAGAGATTCACCATAAGTACTTTCTGATCATCCATGATACGACGGAGATTGAAAGCGGATTTTGTCTGACCGATAATATTTCGCATCGTGGCATTTGTAATAAATGGTCCGAATTTCGCGGAAAAAAATGGAATCATTTCCTGTTTTTCGCGATCTCCCGTCTGGGCATATTCATGTTCCCAAAAGGCCTTTACCATTACATTTTTGATTTTTGACGATTTATATTTCATAAATGCCTCGTCGACGAACAGTCGCGGTACATCGATAAGTGTCCCCCCCTCCTCCTCGTCATCCATAAGGGTCAAGCATCCATTGCGGAAGTAGTGCTGTATACGGGGACCGAATATCTCATCTCCATACATCTTGATAAATATCGAGGTGGCATCGAGGGCTGCTCGGTCCTTTTCGATGAGTCTCAGGTTTGGATCGGTTGCAATAAGATCGAGCATATTCAGTCACATTGGACGCTCATAGTCTGCAGGGTCAAATATGATCATATCTTTCGCTCGTTCTTTTGGGGTAAATGCAATAATATCTTCGACAAGATCACCATGAGGATCGATCACGCAGAGTCCATCATTATTCCAGAGGTCTTGTCGGGCAAGATAGCCGATAAATACTGATTTTCCTCATCCTGATTTACCGATGATATAGTGATGGCGTCATCGATCTTTCTTCATGAAGTAGATGGGTGTTTTCGAGTTTCGATATTCGTTCCAGCCCATGAGAACACCGTCTTTGTAGAGGGGGAATCCTTGGAGTTTTCTCTGTTCATCGATCTGAACGGGAATCTTTCATTCATCTATAGGTCGCCCGATATTTTCCCCATCTGTCGCAACTGTTACGGTCATACCACCAACGAGTTGCATATTTTTATTTTCGTCTCGATAGAGATTTTTATTGGCATCAACCTTCAAAAGTGACCCATCCATGGTATAGATACTTCATTGACTATCACGTTTATAATCCTTGAGAATAAGTGGTATTTTAGGGAATTTTAGATTTGCTGGTGGGGCAAGCATCTTATATTCGAGCCATGAAATAATCGGAGATTTATTATAATTGATATCAGGAAAGTGATACATAGTCGACATCTCATCACACGAAAATCGACTAATACTCTGCAGTACGCCAATCAATCGATACTGATAGGCAAAATAACGAATCGGTGTAAAAAAGAATCTCAATGGATCTTCTATCATCTGAGGATTCCCGAGCTGATTATTGTACTCATCAGTGAACACATTGGTTGCAGCGACGAGGCTCCCGAGAGCATTTTTTGCTGAGGATGCTGTATCTGAAGCGACGAGGATACGGATAGAACACTCGAATCCAGGCTGTCCAGCACTCTCTCCCATCATTTTCTGAGACTCGGTCTCTGCCTGATTAAATATCTTATATGAGTCACCTGATGAGGCTCATGGGGCTCCCGATCCTGAAGGATCTTCTTCATTTTTGATAAAACGATATAATAACCATGATATTGGTGAGAGTATTCCCTTAATAATAGTGAGGATGAGTCCTGATTTTGCTCATTTTTTATATTCTCATTTTGCGATAAGTCATGCAGCTTTTTTTGCCTTATTGTTCCAACCTTGTCCGAGTGGTTTTGTGACGAATTGTATCGTCGCGATATCAGTTTTTTTGAGAGAACCGAAATTATTGGTAAAAGTTGAAAGTGGATCATCCTCGAAATACTTATACATCTTAATCGGAAAAACATCATCGGTATTTTTCCCGACTGTCGCAGCCTGGAGAGTATACCCGATAGGTTTGATTTCAGGGAAGTTCTTTTTTTCGATCACCTTTACTTCTGCATCTGGATAATTCGATGTTATCTGCTGTATGACGAGTGATATATGCTCACGATATCCGACGACATAGAAGTGTACCATCCCATCATGATACATGATCTCGAGGGAGATTTTTGCATGACGAAAAATAACATTCATAACGGTATCAACCGCACTCGATTGTGTTATGTTATGAATACTCTTATAGAAAACAGACATAATTCCCACTTTCTCCTTAAAATCTTTTTTTGTTTCTTTTTCTTTATCGAGTTTCGAATCAGCTCTCGGGAGGGTGACCTTCAGATACATAAGCCTATTTGCCATGAGTATCTCATAGGTAAGGCGGATAATTTTTAGGACAATCCAGGAGATGATAATAAAAAGAACGACATACCATATATTCGAGAGGAGATTAGAAAGAGTCGTTCATATAGTATCCCATAATCCTGCTGGCTCCTTTTCTCCTGCGGTTGCTGAGCGCACAATAATTGCCGAAGCATACTCACTCGAAAGAAAAAATACGATACCTCCTATAAACACAGATTTTGCTCGCACATATCGAGACTGGAAGAGTTGAGAAATCACGATAGTATAGTACCAAAAAAGAAGAACATCACCAAATATTCGGGCATATTTTCACTTTACAACAAGAGAAAATATGGAAAACCTTTGTTTTTTAGAAGATCGTGATTACGATGATTTCAATACTTAATTTTTGTCTATGCAAAAACTCTTCTCTGCATCGATCTATGGAGTCCAATGAAACATCATAGAAGTCGAGGTCGATGTTGTTATGGGAATAGGTCAATTCATGGTTGTATGACTCTGAGATACTGCTATACAGGAGAGTCGAGAGCGAGTTCGGAGTGCTATAAAAAATAGTGGATATAGCTTCCCTGGAGGGAGCCGTATCACGGTAAATCTCGCGCCAGCAGATCTCAAAAAAAAATGACCTATATACGATCTCCCTATTGCGCTCGGGATTCTCGGAAAAGATTTTGAATTCGATACTACGATTCTTTCCGATTCACTCTTTCTCGGGGAGCTCGCCCTCGATGGGAATATCCGAGGCATCCAGTGAGCACTTCCCTCAACAATTCTCGCTCGCGAGATGGGCATGAAGCGGATATTTCTTCCGATCGCGAATATAGCAGAAGCATCGGTTATCCCTGATATTGATATCATATGAATATCAAAACTCTCTGAAGCTGTCGAGATGCTCCTGGGCGAACGACCAATCATAGCGAGTCCACATCTCGATATACAGGATATTCCTCGTACGCATATGACGATCGACTTCTCGAGTATTCATGGCCAAGAACAAGCAAAGAGAGCACTCCTGATCGCAGCCGCATGATGACACAATATCCTCATGCAGTGACCACCAGGGTCAGGAAAGACTATGCTCGCAAAGGCTCTCGCGGGGATACTCCCCTCGATGGAGAGTGAAGAACAGATAGAGCTTTCGAGAATATACTCCGTTGCAGGACTCCTCTCGAAGGAGATGCCACTCGTAACAGAGCGACCATTTCGCATCATCCACCATACAGCAAGTGAAGCATCGATCATCGGATGAGGTCGTGACTCCAAACCATGAGAAATATCACTCGCCCATAAATGAGTCCTCTTTCTCGATGAATTTCTCGAATTCGACAAACATATCCTCGAAACACTTCGTCAACCACTCGAAGATGGAGAAATCACGATTAATCGAGTCAATATGACCTGTCGGTATCCATCGCGATTCTCTCTCATTGGGGCTATGAACCCCTGTCCGTGTGGATTCATGGGGGATCCAGAAAAGGAGTGTATCTGTAGTTCCCATGCTATAGAAAAATACCGATCTCGTCTCTCATGACCGATCCTTGATCGCATCGATCTCTTTATACAAGTACCTCGCATCAAGGCAGGGGAACTCTGAAAAAAGAATGAAAACGACACAACCGAAATGATTCGAAAAAAAGTCGAACATACTCGTCATATCCAGAAAGAACGATTCTCATGAACCAAGCTCCATAGAAATGCGGAAATGTCGAATGTCGACATCGAGAAATATGCTTCCATAAAGGAAGATGCAAAGAAGATTGCCATAACTTCGACAGAAAAACTCCATTTATCGACACGAGTGTTCTATAGAATCCTCAGAGTTGCTCGTACTATAGCAGATATCGATGGATCGACAGATGTCGAAGTTCCACATATACTCGAAGCACTTTCCTATAGAGGAAACTAAGAAACAAATCATGCCTATTCTCTTCATCAATCCAATCCATAAAAACATCACACTCTCTCTCATCGAATGATGAGAGCTTTTAGAGAAGAATACTATTGAATCATGAAAAGATTTTGATACCTTTCCTGAAATGCTATATTCACTCATTCAGTGAAGGAAACCCGAACAAATATGGGTCATCCTCTGACCATGAACATTTACTCGCATGCGTATTGTCACTCTGACACTTTCGACACTCGTTCTGAGTCTCTGAATCAAGGTGAAGTGATGTCATTTTTTTGAACTCATAGACGATGGAATCCCCCTCCTTCAGGCAAACAGAGAAGAGTATATCACACTCTGAGAGGATGCGAATATTATTTTTTTGAAAAAAGAATCTCTCCGACCAGGAACGTATATCTGATATGGTGACAAAAATGATTTTACAGGAAACAAAAACTTCATAGAATATACAGAGAACTGGGAAAAGATAGAAAAAATATTTACGTGAATCTGAGCAACATCCGTTCTCTCTCCGATTTATCTCAAAGAACCTCATATTACATGATCAAAAAAGAACATGTCTCTCTCCTGAGAGAAAATGAAAAAATAATCCTTACCTTGCATCGTCACTGGATTATTTTAGTATTTCACTTCTTGTATTTCATCGTGCTCTTTGTATCTACAGCGATACTCTTGCAATATCAGACTCCGATCATCGAACTTTTTGGAAGTGGACTCTACTGGGGATGACTTTCGCTTTACTGGATTGTTTTTCTTACTTTTATCCTTCTCGGTTGGATCAACGATGAACTTGATCTTTTTATCATTACTGAGAGTCGGGTTATCGGTATCGATCAGATATCAGCTCTTTCACGTACCGTATCTGAATGCTCTCTCGATCGTGTTCAGGAAGTAAATGCACATACTGCAGGAATATTTCAGACGATATTTGGGTTCTGAGATGTACATATCCACACAGCAAGTGAAACTTCGAACATGGTGATACGATTTGCCCCTGATCCGATCGAAAATGCTCGAAGGATCAATAATGTCATCCAGGAATTTAGGAAATCACATGAAACCCGCGTATAAGAGAATTTTTGACGATTTTTTTTATTTGCAAAATTTAGTATATTCATATTATGAGAATTAATCTCATAATATCTCACCGCAGAGATTTATTGTATTTTTACTCTGATTACCCCATAAAATCACATGATGTACGATCTCATTATTATTGGATCTGGAAGTGCCGGACTTCCTGCTGGCATGTATGCGAGCAGATATAAGCTCTCAAATCTCGTCATCGGCGAACTCCCTGGCGGCGCACTAGCGACTTCTCACTGTGTCGAGAACTGGCCATGAGTCCTCTCTGCACCAGGTGGGGAGATTATGACCAGTTTTCTCGAGCAAGCGAAACATGCTGGATCAGAAATACTCCAGGATCGTGTCGATACTGTGTCGAGGATTGATGAAAATCATTTCGAAATCAGAACTCAAAACTGAGCCCTCTATGAGTCGAGGCGAGTTATTCTCGCGACAGGAAATGAATACAAAAAACTCGGAATGCCTGGTGAAATGGAATTTTATTGACAAGGAGTTTCATATTGTGCAACCTGCGATGGTAACTTTTATAAATGACTCACTGTTGCTGTTATCGGGGGTGGGAATACTGCAATAACTGAAGCTCTCTATCTCGCTGAAATATGTAAGGAAGTACACATACTCGTCCGATCAGACCGAATACGAGCGGAGGATATCTGGGTCGAGAAGGCAAAAGCAAAAGAAAATATCGTCATCCACATGAATACTCAGGCAAAGGAAGTGATCGGAACAATGATGGGAGTGACAGGACTTCGAATTTCTATTCCCTCTCCTTCAGGAGAGGGTCAGGGTGAGGTGATCCTCTCTCTCGAGTGAGTATTCGTCGCCATTTGATCAACACCATTTACGAAGATCGTCGATAGTATGGCTCCTGAGAAAGATTCGGAAGGTTGTCTCATCGTCGACAAACGTCAGGAAACTACCGTGAAGGGACTCTATGCAGCAGGGGATGTCACAACAAATTCGAATAAATTCCGTCAAACAATTATGTCTGCTGCAGAGGGATGCCTGGCGGCAAACTCTGTACATGAGGATATACTCAGAATAGGACACTAAATATATTTATAAATAATTTTTTTACTTGTCTACTTAATAATCCAAAAAAAACATATAGATTATTGCATATATAAATAATGAGTGATAGCATAAATCATGTTATTCCTAAAAAATTATATGACTCTCATCCATAGTAAACCCCTTCAGAAAAGTATTTCGATATTACAGTTGGTCGTCTATACATTCTCGATATTAGGCTTATGAGTAGAGCAGATATATGCTGCGGGTCCAACCGTAGATATAGTCTATTCAGCAAATCCGACGGGAACAGGAGCACTGACGGTCACCGCGACCTACTCGGAAATAGTTGTCGGTACTCCACTCATCAGTATCTGTTAAGTCCAAACACATCCTTTCACTAAAATAGAAAAAGTGGGTATACTGAATTCGCTAAAAATATCAGTACTTAACCCACTTTTTCTATGCC
>JAYUQR010000098.1:0-9322 GCA_043756665.1 Candidatus Altimarinota bacterium
CTGGAAAATTTGCAAGAATCCCTATTAGAATGAGACGTTCTAAAAACCAGATTCAATGTCAAGATGAAATGTATGATGTCTAGTGAGCAGTTACCTGTAAATCTATAACCTACGGCATGAAGAAACCAGATAAGAAATTCTTTCGTACCAGTTTGGAATCTATGATGGAATACCAAACAACAGTACTCTCTCGTATGGGAGATACTACAGAACGAAGTGCTGCCAAAACACTCAAGTATCTCTCCTACCATCTCGGAAAGAAAATATTTCAGGATCTTTCTCTCAAGGCATTTTATCTCCTCGCTCGTTTCATCTGAGATATCTCTCCAGATACCTGTATCTGCTTTGACAGTGTCGACATCAACAAATACTCGGCAAGACACAGATGGAAGATCTCCGTAAGGTACGAGATGGATCCACAGGAAATATCGTCAATGGATATGTACTCAATGCTGTCTCCATCAAATGAATCCCCCTCCTCATGGAGAGAGAGCTCCTCACAGATACAGAAGGCACTGAGCTCACTACCAGATACGATATATTCGAAACTCAGGTACAGAAGATACAGTCTCAGTTCTGATCTGGATCCTGGATCCTTGCTGATCGCCTCTATGATGATGTCAAAAAATATAATCTCCTCCTTACTGAGTGATTTCGCTTTGCTATTCGTATGAAGACTTCTCGCTACGTCACTATGGAGTCCATCTTGTCTGGAGGATATAGAGAAACGGAGACGTGAGCAATAGAGGCGGGAGATCAGATCCAAATATCTCAAAAGATACAAGTGGCAGATCTTCCAGAGTGACATTACAAGATCACTTTCCCAGGATTACAGAGAGCATGCTTCCTTACCGTGACACTCAAGAAGGGTATGAAGAATCCTATACGAGTCCTCTCCAGTGAGTCAGATACGGGTACCGTACTGCAATATCTCAAACGATGGGAGATTGAGCGGATATTCAAAACCGGAAAACAGGAACTCGAACTCGAGTCGATTGGTACAAAGTCGAAGTATAAGATCGATCATCTCATTGTACTCGTACAGCTTTCTCTGGGCATATCTGCTCACATCTATAATCGTCTCCATGAGCAGTTGATCACTGAGGAATACTCAGGAAAGATAGTAAAGAGGAAAGCAAAGTATTTGGCACTTGAAGGTTACAACGTAAACAATAAAAAAGCAGTTGTGGATGCAACTGCTTTCGTGAAAAACATGAAGAGATACCTTGCTCGAGTTTCTAAGACATTTAACAGAAACTCAATCATCTGCTTCATAGGAGACTATATGAAAAAAGTGAGGAAAATCTACTGGAATCTCGAGAAAGTAACTCAGAAACCTCAACTTTCTGCACAGTTAAGCCTCGGGTTCTAGGGAGAAATGGAAAATTTTGGGGGGATTTTAGTAAATAAGTAAACTTCTATCCTCATGTGAAATTCATGAGGATTTTTCTTGCAAATGAAGCTAGTTGGGTAAAACGTGGGGGCTATATTCGTATGATTGCCGAGTTCTTGATTGTGATGGAGCAAAATATAACTTACTTCGATTCTATGAAAAGAGTGCGACTCATTTTCATGAGGGATTTTTTGTATTTTTTATCCTTTCCCCTATAATTTCTCAGGATTAGATCCTATATCTTACTATTTGAATTCTACAATATGCTCACTCGTACACTTCCCTCCCCTCAAACATCGGGTCCACCGATCAATAATCCAGAGCAGATCGAGAAAACCGTCGATGAACGTGGATTCTACCTCTACGAATGGATATCTCCTGATGAACTCAGGATGACCGGAGAACGAGACTACCTCAGGATCGTGAAGTGAGCCAGTATTCCCCTCGCAATCATCACCGTCATTGCTGGTTTCATCGGATCTACTGGTGGGATTTTCGGAGCGATCATTGCTATATTTTGAGTTCTTGCCGTTTTCTATGTATTCGTCTTTCTCGGACTCTTCATCGTATTTTTGAAAAGAGCATACCTCTATACCCGATCGGCGAATGTGGTCATCACCGATAATCACTATGTCTCATGAGGAGAGATTCTCAGAAAAGATGATGAGGAAAAAGTAGGAAATTTTTTCGAAAAAATAGGAAATACCTTCGATGAGCAGTTCCTCGAAGCTTCCCATCTTGCAGAGAAGAAAGCACATGCCAAGACAGCGCTCTTCGATAATCTCAAAGATATAGCACTCTGATGAGGAAAAATCCTGGGTAATGTCTGAAGGTCTCGTGATTCTGGAGGTATCGTCATGGTAGTTCTCGTGGCTGGACTTCTCTATGGGATCATGATGGGAGCCGTCTATTTTATCGGAATATTTTTCATCACTCTTTTTGGTCGTGTATTCTCCTCACTCGCTCACCTCGCACTCCTCGCGTCGAACGATACGGAATATACAATCCAGAACCTCTTTTCTGAGCTCGATACCAAGGCAAAGAAACTGCAGTCAACGAGTGATACGATACTCGGACTCCTCTATGAGGCAAGAAGGAATTCATGGAAAGAGAATCTCCTCGGAAAAATCAATGAATCGATCACACTCCTTTCTGATATTGCTAGTGCCTCCACGGAAGATTCCCAGAAACTCAGAAAAATACTCGAATCCTCGAAGTATAAAGAGATTTTCAACTTCACGAAGTATGGGAAATGGGTGAAAATCCAAATACTCGAACCAATCGAATCGATACTTTTGCTTCTGGATCAAAATCGTGTTACAATGGAAAGAATAATGGAAGCACTCGGAGATCAACTTACTTTAGTATCTGACCCATCCCTTCAGAAACCACTTATCCTCCAGAAAGATCGGCTCATACTCCAACATAAAAGCTTCAGTAAAAATATCGAACTCCTGAAAGAGTATCAGGAAAAACTGCGTTAGTGTATTATCAATATAGAAAATCATGAAATTCTCACAACAGCTCTACCCATACCAAGAAGAAATCCTCTCCGTCTTCGAACGGGAAAAAAGTCGATGAGAAAAAAAGATCCATATCGTTGCCCCTCCCGGATCCGGTAAAACCATCATCGGACTCGAGATAGTGACACGACTCAATTTTCCGACACTCATCCTCGTTCCGAATCTCACGCTCCAGGAACAATGGAAGGATAAGATAGAGAAACTCTTCCTCGAGGAGTATGAGTCGAGTCAGGATCTCATATCGACCAATATCAGTGAGGTAAAAAAAATCAATATCATCACCTATCAATCTCTCTCAGGGACGGATAATGAAGATGATGAGATCCATGCAAAAATCCTCGATCTCTGGTACGAGAGTGAAAAATCAGAGTTTTCAGAGAAATCGTCATTTCTCCTCTTCGCGGGTGAACTCAGAGAGATGAATCCTGTGGAATATAGAGAACTCTATGGAAAACATCGAAAAAAGCTCAAGTGAAGTGGAGAGAGTGAATATACCCGAAAACTTATGAAGGGAACAATACACGACTATATAGCGCGCTTGAGGACTCATGGGATCGCTACGATGATCGTGGATGAGGCGCACCACCTCACTTCATGGTGGTCACATGTCCTCTATGAGATCTGGAATGACCTCGAGAAACCGTATATCATCGGACTCACGGCAACTCCTCCATTCGAGAGTGTAGACTATTTCGAACTCGATGAGAGCTATACGAAACTCCTCGGAACGGTCGACTACTATATCCCAACACCTGCGATCGTGAAGAGTGGACGACTCGCTCCATACTCAGATCTCCTCTATATCGTCACACCAGATGAGAATCTCTCGAAAATCCTCGATGAAAAAGAAAGACTCCTCAGAGAATTCCTCGAAATTCATAAGAATGAGATCACCCTCTTTCTCCATACGTTTCTCACTGAGAATTTCGAAAGGATGAAGGTAAAATCCCTCGATCTCCTCGAGAAGTGGATGCGATTCGTCTACGTACACAAGGATTCGACGATCGATATGTCCTCCTACATCACCGCGAATGCTCGACTCCCCCTCTCACTCGAAGATATCGCGAAAAGTGTCGGAAAATGGACATCAGATGGATTCAAGAAATCGAAAAATACAGAATTCCTCGATACGGTGAAGTCCCTCTTTTTCGATCTCGGATACATCTGGCGAGGTTCGAGTCTCTACCGATTCGAGACTCCGATCGAGAAGTGACTCATCTACTCAAAGTCAAAAATCCAAGCCGTCGAAAAAATACTAGATCAAGAACTGAAGAATCTGGGAGAGAACCTCCGAGTCGCGATCATCACGGACTTTCTCGATGTGGAGTCCGACTGGATCAATGGTCACTTCATATTCGACGAAGTCGCGAAAAACTATAGCAAACTCAATCCCTATCTCGTCTCAGGACAGGGAATCTGGAAAATAGAAAAAGGACAAAAAATCCTTACTGATGAGACCATCCTCTCTGTCACTGAGAAGCTCACACGAGGTGAGACGAAGATCGTCATCGGAACACGTGGAATACTCGGGGAAGGATGGGATTGTCCGAGAGTCAATACCCTCATCGACCTCACGGGAGTGAGCGCGTATATGAGTGTGAATCAAGTCCACGGTCGTGCGATCCGCCTCGATCCTGATCATCCAGAGAAAGTCGCGAATATCTATGATATCGTCTGTCTTGGGACAGGTTACCCGTGAATGCGTGACTTCGAAAGACTAGAGAAAAAACATACACAGTTCTATGGAGTCGACGATGCTGGACTCATCATCAAGGAACTCGATCATATCTACCCTCAGCTCGAGAAAGTGATCCACGATACCGAGAGGATCAATACCTATACACTCCGAAAATCTACTCTCAGGAGTATGGTGAAAGAACTCTGGAATATCGGGGGTGAATATAAAAATGAAGAGGTATTCTCACTCTCACTCAATATACAGAAACCATATGAATTTATGGTGCTCTCATCTCGAGTATCAATAGGAGAAATGATACAGATGCGTTATGGAAAATGGAAGAGTGATAATATACTTCTCTTCTGAGAATCAGAGTATCATAAGAACTTCCGATTCTGGCTCCAGGATATTATCGATAGTACAGTTCGACTCATTCAAGATTGAGGATATCTCGGTAAAGATTTCGGATATACTATTCATAGTTCACACGATGGTTCGATAAAAATAACAGCAAAAAATACCGATATGCTTGTCGGGAAAAAGTTTATAGAAGTACTCTGAGATATTTTTTCTCCGATAACGAGTGAAAAGTATAAAGTAGTTTGTTCAAATGATATGCAATACTTATCAAAAGGTCTAAGGTCAAAATCTATAGAATGGTTAGGAATAATCACCTACAGCGTAGTAATATGACCCATTTGTATATACCTCTGAATCGATATGTGAATGAGTTATATTATAAATACATACATTATTTGTACCATTTTATTGTTTATACTAATACTTATTCAATACAAAAAATTCGATAAAAAAGTCTCTCAGTTTCAAAAAGAACTCTCTGAAATACCAACAATAGTTTTATGAATACCTATAATTCTCTGAAGCAATGAGGAAAAACGAATGAAATTTCTCTGAATACTCTCTGATAAGTGAATCAGGATAGCATGGTTTAATTGGATTCGGAAATATAATTGAAGATCAATAATTATTTTATCCGTAATAATATGATTTATATTTGAGTATATAACACATTTTGAAATTCAATTATTTCTATCATTACTATTCTCACTTTTTCTAGGGTCGATACTTTATTGAATAATCTTCCTCATTTGAAATACTCAGTTCAACATCCAATCATTACTCCATACAATTAAACAAAAAAAATATAGAAAAGTATATGGTGACATTGCTCTTATCGAAAGTACTGATGTATGAAGTCAAAAGTTTATATCCGCCAAGATCGAAAAACTATGGATATAAATCAATACCTCTCATCCTCGATAATCCCCAGGTCCGATGATCTCTCCTTCGTCCAGTTTCCTTCATTTACCGGATATAGTGAGGTAGTCAATTATAAACATAGGAGTATTAGTTTATCATATTGAGTACAGGAACTCTTCCCAGCATTTCGATGTGATGAAGTATTTCTCGATATCCACCGAGTGATACTCGTCTCGCGAATACTCTGACATGTAGGAGTACGTATCATCGATACCGATACGATCTATGATGAGGAACTTTTTCTGATCGAGAGTGGAGAGATTTTTTCATTTGAACTCATGGGGAATGGATATTTTGCATTCATCTATCGAGATATTTGAGGAGATGAGATGCTCTCTACCAATACTCCGAAAAACGGTATATTCGAGGCAAAGATCCATCATGGGATATTCACTGTCGAAAATACTCTGACTGGTACTCCTATCTTTCAGAAGGAATATAGCCTCATGAGAAAGAAGCAGTATAGGAAGGATCTCGCTGAGAGAAATACATTCTATACATGTACTTTTGTCCCTGATCCCCTTTTCCCGCAAACGAGAGAATTCCTGGAGTGAGTGTCTCAAATATATCCAGAAAATATTATCCTCACTCATTCTCCTGAGAATATCATGATAGAGATGAGATGACTCGATGAAGTAGAGAGAAAGAAACTCATCGGATTTCTCGGTACCTATACCTGTATCCTCCCAGATATATCGACTGAATATATGGGATACTTGAGAGAGAGCGAGGTGATCGATGGAAGATTCGAACTCCCTCCGACTTTCGAGGAGAGTGAGTGAGTATCGCTCATCGATCCTCGATGGCACCAGATACGACTCTGACTCCTCGAGATCTCCTATCTCGCGAGTTTGATAGTGAGGAGTGAATGGGAACTCGAAAAGTGAATCTGAGCCATAGACACTCTCTGAAATCCCCATATACTCCTCCAGAGAAAGCGTCTCGAATCCAAACTCGAAAATATCAGGAAACTCGCACCTCACTACCTCGCACAAAAGGAAGTTCTCATTTCTCTTCTGAAAAATAAAATCACTTAATTCAACCTATATTACTTCTCATACTATTACTAACTTTCTCTCTATGACACCAAAAGACACTGGCTTCGATGCATTCTTCCAGGCAGTGACGACCTCTCCCGAGTTTCGAACAGCGATGACAAAGGACTGGAAATGAGACTCTATGGAACTCCTCGAGAAATCTCTCCGCGATATGGAGTCCTGAGTCACGAAAGCCGCTGAAGTGATGAAAGATTTTGATACTCAGTTTTCTGTTCCCCCTACTCCTTTAGGAGAGGGGGATAGGGGGTGAGGTGTACCAAAAACCGGAAATCCGAAGGATGAGGATGATATCCCTCCACTCAAGGTGGAGAAATTCACTCGTGTCGAGGGAAAACTTTTTGGTTTTGATGCTGTTGCGGGGATGGATGGACTCAAGGAGGAACTCAAACAGAGTTTCATCAAACCGCTCAGATTCAAGTTCCTGATAGAAAAACTCAAAAAGGCAGATAAATCACTTTTGTCATCCTGAGGCATGAAGGATCTGCTGGAAATGGGAGCAGATTCTTCGCAAGCTCAGAATGACAAAAACAATGAAAATAGTATCTGAAAAAACAATGAACTCCTCCTCAAGCTCTACACCGAATACGAAAAATTCAAAATCTCTATCCCAACAGGGATGCTCTTCTACGGTCCTCCAGGTACTGGGAAAACATTTATAACGAAGAAGCTTGCTGAAGAACTCGGTTGTGGATTCGTCTCGAAAAATATGGGTGAGTTCGGATCATCCTATCTCCACCAGACGACCAAGAATATCAAGGACTTTTTCGCAGGAGCAAAAAAAGCAGCAGAAAATGAACCGATCATCCTCTTTCTCGATGAGATCGACTCACTCGTATCGGCTCGGACGAGTAATGTCGATGCCAACAAAGCTGAGGAAGTGAGCCAGTTTCTCCAGGAGTTCAACGCACTCGAATCAGCCCCGAATCTCATCGTGATCGCTGCGACCAATCGTCCCGATCACCTCGATCCTGCGATACTCAGATCCGGTCGTCTCGATAAGAAAATATATCTCGGACCACCCGATGAACTCGCGAGAAGAGCGCTCTTCCAGATGTATATCGAGAAAGCATGACGACCTCACGAAGTACTCGACTATGATGCTCTCGCGAAACTCTCCGATGGATACGTCTCAGCCGATATCGAGGCAATCTGTGATGAGGTCGCACGTGATGCGAGCAGAGATCTCCTCGAGCTCGTCGATGAGGCAGAGAGTGGAACTCTCACTGAGGCACATCTCGAGGGTCACTCGATCACGATGGAATCTCTCACGACGACGATCGCAGAAACTCCTTCGAGTCTGAAGATGGTCGACATGAGTATCTATGAGAGTTGGCTTGAGAAAATTAAGTAAAAAATCATTAAGATATGGAATTATTAAAAGATATTGGCAAGAGAATCATCGACTATGAAGCCAGCCAGGCTAGAGAAATTCGTAAAGCCCTTTATATCATACCAATTATAGTATTGTGGATAGTTTTAAGTTGAATTTTCATATTTCAATGACTCATTTTAGGCTATTGATTATTTGCATTTTTTATTCTTATGACATACATATATGTTTATGAGTACAGAAGGATCAGTAATAGGAAAAAGATACACTCACTTGTCCTAAAAGAAATGGAAAGAGTTCAATCTATTGAGGATACACTTTCATTCTCTGAAGAAATATATTCTATAACAAAAGAAAACAACAGACAGGGTAAGATATGGATGCATTTCTCTGAAAAAAAATATTATGAAAATATTGTACTTTTTCATATATATATTCTTCAGAATCTCCGTTCCGATCTTGCTCTTCGCCTCTCTGAACAGCAATATGTACTCGAATCCGCAAAATCCGAAGTCTCGAAAAACATTCAGTGAACCACTGAGCTCGATCATGTATCCGAACTCCAAAGAGTGAGACTTGATAAACAAATAGAGCAATTCGAAGAACTCCAGAGAGTACTCATAAAAGTATAAAATATGAACACCAAAAAATTAGAGACAGCACTGTACGATTACTATTACATTGGAATATTTCATTTTGTGAGAACTTGGAATTTCTGGAAAGTTATTCTGCCAATTATTATACCGATATGACTTATCTTCTGGATAATATCTTTATGAATAAACCCTTATGAACTTATTTGATATGTTTGAATAGGATTAGCTGTTATTATACTTACAATCTACCAAAAAATTTCCGAAGATCGCTATTTTCTTATAAGATATTTCTTAGAAAAGAAAGTTGAAAAAATTTTTGATTGTTATTTCGCAATAGAAAAACTCAAGACAAACGTACAAAATAGAATAACTATCCACCTCTAGAAGAGGTGGTTTTAGCAAAAAGACCCTAGAAGGGTCTGTTAACGTCTGTGCGTTTGGAAGCTAGAACTCAAGATCAAGT
>JAYUQR010000099.1:0-9305 GCA_043756665.1 Candidatus Altimarinota bacterium
ATTCGACTTCTCATCGAAGGTATAGCGCTCTTTCGTAGTATCGAGGGATGCTCCCATTCTCGCTATCTGTCACTGGATATGTCATCCATACTCAGTGACCCACTCCTTACAGGCTTCGAGAAATGCTTCACGTCCTATCGCCTTACGAGAGAGTCATTTCTTGCTCAGTCGTTCTTCGACTCGTGCTTGTGTCGATATCCCAGCATGATCCGTCCCAGGAACCCAGAGAGTCGTATCTCCACACATACGATGATAGCGGATCATGATATCTTCGAGTGAGAGCATGAGTGAGTGTCCTATATGGAGCTTTCACGTGACATTGGGTGGAGGGAGGGGGATATAGAATTTCTTCCCACTTCACCTATCAGAGGGGAGGAAACACTGTTTATCTTTCCAGAGCTCTTGGATCGATTTTTCAGAGGTTTTCGGATTGTATTGTTTAGGGAAGTCAGTCGACATAGAAGAGAGTTATTAGATTTTAGAATTTAGTAGGGGCAACCCTTGTGGTTGCCCTGTACCAGAGAAGCAGAAGGAACCCTTGTGGTTGCCCTGTAGACAGCATCAGAATAGAGTATTTTCCTAGTTAGTCGGAAAGTCCCATTCCCCCTCCTAGATGTGTGGATTCCACCAGGGGCGGAAGACGGGTTGGTTCGTTCCATCGTTTTTTCACCGTTGATAATACGAAATTTTCTCGATAATCCAAGAGAACTTCTTTTTTTCTTATTTTTTCCTGAACGCTCGATCGACGATAACATACAGTGTCCTCGCAAGTATGAGAAAATCGAGAATCGGTGAGTAGTGTTCGATATAGTAGGTATCGAGTGAGACCTCTTCTTCGAATGTATTTTTCTCTCTTCCATAGACCTGAGCCATCCCGGTAATTCCTGGTTTTACTGAGAGGACCTGATGATGGTGTTCACTGTATTTCTGTACCTCACGAGGCTGATGGGGACGGGGGCCAATGAGTGACATATCTCCGAGGAGAACATTTATCAGTTGTGGCAGCTCATCGAGGGAGAATCGCTCGAGGAAACTTCAGATCTTCATTTTCCTCGGATCATCGGCTATCTTATACAGTGGGCCATTTCTCTGATCTTTTTCCTTCTTGAGAGATTCTTCATACGCCAGTGCGAAATCATCATTTTCATTGACCCCATAGGCATCCTTGATGCTATATTTCCAGTACATATACCGGAATTTATAGAGGATAAACTCTTTCCCACCGAGTCATACTCGTTTATTGCGAAAAAATACGGGTCCACTCGGATCCTCGAATCGTACGAGGAGCGCTATGATGAGGAATATCGGGGAAAGGATAAGTAGTCATAGAATCGAAATCAGTATATCGAAAAGTCTTTTGAGTACGCGTTCCCATCCACTGATCGATATGGATGTACTTTCGACGACGGGGATTCAGCCGATAAATGTGTCGTGTTTCGGAAGCTCATATACATGGGGGAGTATTTTCGGATATGCATAACTGATACCATATATCTCACAGAGCTTTACCATCTCTTCGATTTCTTGGGTATCTCATTTTCCGAGCATGGAGAGAATTGTATCTACCTTCTTTTCGCGTATCAGAGCGTAGATAGCTGGAAAACCCTTACTGGATGCATACATATACTCCAGAGATGGATGCTCCATGAGCATATAGGGAGTCTCTACTTCAGAACGAATTACGAGTATTTTTTTTCTCGGGAGTTTCCCGAGGTGATAGAGTACATTCATCACTCTCAGGAGGATAATCCTCAGGAGGATAGAGTAGAGCGTCGAAAATATCCATACATAGATGATGATGAGTCTCGGGACAGTACCGGAGAAGATAAATCCACTGGTAAGATAGATAAAAGCTATATAGAGGAAAAACCAGAGAAAAGATCGATATATTACCTCGCGAAGGAGCTCTATGATCGAGGTTTCGGCCCTATAGGTATAGAGTCGGGCATTCGCAAAAACGAGGACCCAGAAGATCACTCCGAACACAATAAATGGATAGAATTGATCCTCACTAATATACGGGATTCTCAGCTGGATAAAAGGGATACCATCAGTGATAGACCTGAGAAAATAGCTCGCAAAAAAGAGTCACACAATACCTGATACCTCGGCAAGAAGTGTTATGGCGGATATAGTGATCTCGCTGCGTTTCATGAGTTGGGAGCTTAAGGATTATGAGTGATCAGATATCAGTACGCAGCGATCAGAATGGAAGTCTTCTTCTCTTCTTCGAGTACATAGAATCATCACTATAGTATAGAGAGTACGCTATTTTTCAAGAACATTCTTGAAAAATAAAGAATTTCCTCTATAGTACTCACTCATGCTTATGTATATCCTGTTTTCACTCATCCTCATTTTCCTCCTCCTTTCTCTGAGTGTATACTTCACTCTCCGTTGGTATATACGAGAGCTCGAGCGGCCACTGATATGACTCTTTCTCGAGAAAGTTGGGAAAATCCCTGCACTTATCGAGGTCATGCGTCCCTATGTAGACAAAAAAGAAGCCTTTCGGCATATCATCCACCTCCATACAGAGGCGATGATACAGGAATATAGTTCGCTCTATGATATTCTCTGACTCAATGCGAAGATACAAAATGATTTTCTCTTTCTCATGCAACTCTCGGTCCATATACCGAGGCTCCAGAAGGACGAATATTTTGTCTATATTCGAGATTTTATCATAGAGTATGAGAAAACGATGCATGCTCGTTTTTCTGAACTCAATACATTCTTACGTTACTGGAATACCTTCGTGAAAATAAAAAATATGACAGGCATATGACTCCTCCTCCCAGGTTCGAGGCGGGTACAGGTACGGTAGGGGGGATTACAGAGAGATAACTAGAATAGGGCAACCACGAGTGTTGCCCCTACGAAACAATAACCCCAATAGTCATTCCGGGCTTTATGCCGGTAGTCAGTATACCCCTTGTGGGAAAATCTATTCTGTGATGCTAGATTCTGGGTACCCCAGGGTAGCTTCTCTTCTTGCTTTGCAAGAATTCACCTTCTATAGTCAGGAATAATAGGAACGTTTCCTATCCAATAGAGCTTCTAGTTTCTCATCTTATTCCTCGCCACGAGATAGATGATCCCGCCTCCGATGAGCATCGGGACGGTATAGATCATACCGAGTGTGATCCAATGTGATCCATAGAGGTATCCTATATGGGCATCAGGAAGTCTGAAGAGCTCTGCAAAGAGTCGGAATACTCCATATCAGATGAGGAAAATCGCTGAGGCATATCCGGGACGTCTTCCCTTGACGGATTCGTACCATTTCCAGAGGAGCATGATGATGAGGAGTATTCACCCTTCGAGAAAACACTCGAGCAAGGGGCTCGGGAAATGTGATACTCCATCTCGTATTATCGCGAGAGGTCCATAGTATGGGGAGTATCCGAGGAGTTCCATATTGATCAGATTTCCTATACGTCAGAGCCCGAGTGCTATGGGGAGTATCGTTACGAGTGGATCCGATACATCGAATACCTTCGAATTATGTCTCCATGCATGGAAAAATATCGCGATAATCACTCAGATCGCCCCCCCATGGAAACTCATCCCTCATTTCCAGAAAGCGAATATCTCACTGAGGTGTTCTGAGTAATACGGCAGATTATAGAGGAGAACGTATCCGATCCTCCCACCGAAGAGAACTCCTATAAAAATAGAAAAAAGGAGGGAATCAACCTCTCCTGGCCGTAAGTAGCCATATTTTTTCACAAATTCATAGCAGATAATGAATCCGAGGGCATACATCAGTCCGTACCATGTGGGAGCGAGTGTCAGACCGAAAAATGATATCTCAAAAATAGACATGATGCGTATAAAAGTATATAAGAAATAAAATTACGTTTTATGGAATATTTTTTTTTATGATTTTCTTCTGTTTTCCTGTATTATTCCATGAAGTTCTTGTTTCCGTGCTCTTTTTTATATTTATCCCTCAAATAGTATCTAATTTTTATGAATCGTAAAACTTTATTTGCGATCATCAGTTTTCTCCTATCAGCGATTGTTGTTTTGACAGTTTTGGGGGCGGGGCAATATTTCCGTATAAAGGGATATTTCAATCCCGATGATACCTGGGACTGAGGTCATCCAGGAAAGGTGACATTCGATATCGGTGCCTCGAATAGTGGATATGCATCGGTGATCGATACTGATGGATACCTCTCTGGGGTTTTCTGGCTCTCGAAAGTAGGATGGGCTCGGATGAATCATGATGAGGGAAGTGTCGAGCGGGCTCGTATCGTCTGTTCTGATCAGGTATTTCGAGATACATCGATTACCTGTCCAGCAACAGGATTTGTCTGGTCGCAAAATGGTGGATGGATTGCTCTCTCGGGAGCTTTTATCGATGGGGGATCAGGAGTCTACTACAATCCATCGAATGGACTCCTCGAAGGATTCGGTCACTCTCAGGCACTCGGATATATCCCCTTCTATGCCTATGCAACGTCACCAGTCTATTCTGGTACCGTAGATCAGTCGGGTATCACCCTCGACGGTGTGGGGGTGAATTTTATCGGAAAGATCGCCATCATCGGGAATATCGCAGGAACTCGTATATACAATATGACCAATCAAAATGTCGGATACGTCTATAATACTGTGAATCAGGCAAGTATCCTCAATACGATCAGGAAAAATATCGCACTCGTCTCACGAAATATCTCGTCCGCGAATCTCGCCTGAGGCGTCGGGGTCAACTTCGTGTATCAGAAACTCCTCTTATTTGATTATGAGATGTCATTCGGATGGATCTGGCCAGCAGGGAAACGGTCGATCGTCGTCGAGGGTCGTGACATCATCCTCGATCAGTCGATCATCGGTGACTCTACAGAGCCGAGGCCGAGAGTGATTATCGCGCTGAAGGATACGAATGGAAGCGGAGGAAATATCATCATCACGAAGAAAGTCGAACGGATCTATGCTTTCCTCTATGCGGAGGGGTCGATCTACTCAGGGGAAAAGGCATCAGCGAGTAGTCCGATTATCCCCTATGTCGCATCGGGTGCATGGAATATCCCAGCACAACAGATCTATATCAAGTGAGGACTCATTTCGAAAAATACCATCGGAGGTGCGATGCAGTCACCATCCGTCTGTCCAGTCGTCATCACGAACTGTAATACGACGCTCTCACAGATCTATGATCTGAACTACTTCCGTACCTATGACTACACCGATCCGACTCAAAAATCTGTCCCATTCAATGATGTCAGATTCGAAAAGTCCTCTATGGTCATAGAGTATAATAGTACGATCGCTGCAGATCCTCCCCCAGGATTCGAATCCATCCTCAAATAATCTTCACTCGTATTCCTCACTTTCATCCTATGCGTTCATCATTTCTCTTCGTCCGACAGCTCCTCGTACTCGCATCTATATCCCTGATTTCTCTCGCCAGTGCTCTGACTTACCCAGTAGGAGCACCAGCAGGGGAAACAACAGGAGGAACCTATCGAACCTACTTCGATAATATGTTCCCTGGATGTAGCATCGTCGGGGATGTGATCGCTTCATTCACCTCCACATGAGTCCCGATATGTGTCACTCCAGCAGCGACAGGGCTCAATATGTATGGATTAACAGGATACACCCTCTACTACAATGGAACTGTCTGGACAGGAAGTGCGAATATCTACAATAATAATGGAAATGTCGGGATCGGGATGACGCCTGGGGCGAGCTCAGGAAAACTCCAGGTGAATGGCCAGATCATGATCACGGGGGGAGCTCCATGAGCGGGGAAATTCCTCGTCTCGGATGCGAGTGGACTCGCCTCATGGGTGAATACAACCTCGACACTCTCTGGAACCTACTGGTCTCTCTCAGGAAATACGGTCGGTGTGAGTGACTTCCTCGGAAGTACCAATGCTCAGGATCTCGTGATGAAGACGAATAATATAGAGAGGATGAGGATACTTTCGACGATGAATGCGAGTGGACAGATTGCTACATTTACTGGAGGGGATCTCTTGATCCGAGATATGCGAGTGGGGAGATGAAATAGTGCCATAGGTTTCAATACTGCACTTTGAAGTTTCACACTTGACTCTATCACGACAGGAAATGCGAATACAGCCTTAGGGCATTGTGGACTCTGTTCTCTTACTACGGGTGCCTATAATACCTCTGTCGGAGGATGAGTGCTCACTCAGATAACTACAGGAAATCATAATACCGCAGTAGGATACACGAGTCAAAATAATAATCTCACGGCTTCCTACAATACTTCGATATGAACTCGATCACTCAATGCGAATCAGGTAGGTCTCAATAACTCAATATTCTGATATCGTGCAGGGAATATCCTCACCTCCTCAAATAATACCCTCCTCGGATACCAGGCAGGGGATGCACTCACGACGGGTGCGAATAATATCGTCCTCTGATATGATATCGATGTACCAACTCCCACGAGCTCGAACACCCTCAATATCGGAAATCTCCTCTTCGGTACGGGGATCAATGGAACCAATACGACGCTCTCGACGGGAAATATCGGTATCGGAACGTCCTCTCCGACCTCAAAGCTGACCGTTTCTGGCTCTGTCCAGATCATCGATGGAACGCAGTGAGCGGGGAAGTTCCTCGTTTCTGACGCCTCAGGTATCGGCTCATGGCAGTCGACGAGTGCCACACTCTCTGGAACCTATTGGTCACTCTCAGGGAATACGGTGGGTACGAATGACTACATCGGGTCGAATAATGCGAGGGATCTCGTACTCAAAGCAAACAATATCGAACGAGCTCGTTTCTATACGGGATGAAGTCTCGTGATAGGAACCTCGAATATCACTACGGGACTCGCCACTTCGACTATCCTCGGATCAACGAATACATACACTGGAAATTCTTCCTCCCCTGGTGATATGATGATCTGATATGCGAATAGACTCACGAGTAATTGGTGACTCTACTTTGTCGCAGGATCCAATAATATTGTGCATGGTTCATGGTGAACGGTTGTCGGTTCTCAGAATACAGTGAACTGTTGTGGCGATGTCTCAGCTGTCTTCGGCGCTCTCAATACGATCACCGGTCACTACGCGACAGCTCTCTGATTCCAGAATAGTGCCTGATGAGGATGACTCACTACTCCATCCATCGCAGTAGGAGCCTACAATACTGTTTCTGGATTTCGTACGGTTGGAGTAGGAACGAGTAATACTGTTTCTTCACCTTATTCAGTGGCATTCGGAAACTATAATACTATATCAGTCTCGAGTGGATCCGTATTCTGACAAGCGATCACCAATACTATCGCTGGATCACTCATGATCTGACCAAGTGATGCTACGAAGATCACGATCCTCTCTGGTGGTACTGTCGGTATCGGTACCTCCGCTCCATGACAGAAACTCACCGTCTCAGGTGGGACCATCCAGATCATCGATGGGACACAGTGAGCAGGGAAGATCCTCACCTCGGATGCGAGTGGAGTAGCATCATGGGTCGCTGCTACTGCCTCCTCGAACTCATGGCTCGTCACGGGAAATGGGGGGACATCAGCAGGAACGAACTTCATCGGGACGACCGATGCTCAGGATCTCGTATTCAGGACAAATGGATGAGAAAAACTCCGTATCCAAAACTCGAATGGTGATCTCTCACTTTCGGGCATCATCATTTGACGTGGTGGATGATCTATATCGACCAATATCCTCCTTGGAAATGCTCCCAGCCTGTGACAAAATACAACAGGAACAAATAATATCGCTATCGGTATGAGTGCACTCTATGGGAACACTACTGGTTCATCGAATATCGCTATCGGAAGTAGTGCACTCAATGTAAATAGTGTATGAATCGGTAATGTAGCTCTCTGATTTGGATCACTTCTCTATAATACCGCCTCATACAATACCGCCATCGGAAGCTCGAGTGCCAATCAGAATCAAGGATGAGTAAGTAATACCTCAGTATGAGCCTACTCACTCTCAGCGAATACTGTCGGTAATGAGAATGTGGCAGTTGGTTCTAGTGCATTACGGTTCTCAAATGGTGATGGTAATACTGGAATCGGTCGTTCTACTGCTGAGAATCTCGCATGAGGTTCATTTAATACTATGGTATGACAGTATGCATGATATAGTCCGAGTTTCAATACCTACTCAAATAACTCACTGTTCTGATATAGATCATGATACTGAGTGACTACAGGGTCAAATAATATTGCCCTCGGATTCAGGTCAGCAGAATCGATAACTACAGGAAACAACAACATCGTCCTCGGGTATGATATCGATACACCGACACCGACGAGCTCGAATACGCTCAATATCGGAAATCTCATCTACGGTACCAGTATCGATGGAACTAATACAACCCTCTCGACGGGAAATATCGGTATCGGAACATCCTCTCCTACGGCTCGGCTCACCGTCTCTGGTTCTGCCCTCATCACGAGTGATCTCACGGTCCAGTGAAAGGTGATCTCAGATACCTTCGTGAATCGTACGGTGAATAACGTGACGATCTCAGGATCCCTCCTCCCTGATCTCTGAGCGCCACTCGCCTATCGAGATATCGGGAACAATACGACGCAGAGCTGGAACAATCTCTACCTCTCAGGACAGGTCACGATCAAGGGAGGAACTCCATGAGTGAATAAGGTATTGACCTCCGATGCTCTGGGTCTCGCCACATGGCAGGCAGTTCCTGCATCGACCAATAACTGGAGTACGACGGGAAATACAGGAACTAACTCTGCGACGAACTTCCTCGGTACGACGGATGCGAAGGATCTCGTCGTGAAGACGGATAATACTGAGAGATTGCGTATCCTCTCGGCAACTTCATCGACAGGGGCACTTCTCTTTCTCAGTGGGGGGGATGCAGTGATTAATGGTGTGACGGTAGGTATGGGAAGTGGGCAAGATTATCAAAGCACAGTTATAGGAAATGGTGCTCTCCAAGCTAACACAACAGGATGAGCCAATACTGCAAATGGATTTTGGGCACTCTATTCAAATACCACAGGAAATTACAACACCGCAAATGGATCCCAAACTCTCCTGAGGAACACCACAGGAAGCTGGAACACTGCGAATGGAGACCGGGCACTCTATTGAAATACCACAGGCGGAGGCAATACTGCAAATGGATACTGGGCTCTCGTGGGCAATACCACAGGAAATTACAACACCGCGAATGGAATGGACGCTCTCGGCTCCAATACCACAGGAAATTACAACACCGCAAATGGATACTGGGCTCTCGTGAGAAACCAGACAGGAACAGGGAATGTAGGGGTGTGATACTCTGCACTCTTTTTCAACACCACA
>JAYUQR010000100.1:0-3334 GCA_043756665.1 Candidatus Altimarinota bacterium
TCAGGGTTGGATATATAGATAAAAAGGATAGTAAATTACTGGACCTCTCTAATTTTCAACTCAATACATCGATCCTCCTTCTCGTAAATCGTCAGACAGGGGAATCTCGCACTCTCAAATTATGATTGGATATCATAGGTCTCTATCATCGTGAATGAGTCTGACCGACGATCCTTTTTCCAGATGGTACTCTCGGAAGTATCAAGGATATCACATTCTAAAATTTTTTATGATCATCGATACTCATGCGCATTGCTACTGGGAGACACTCGAACCGAGAATCGATGAGATTATCGCGAATATGCAAAAAAACGGAGTTACTCACGCTGTCCAGATCGGGTGTGATATCGAGTCCTCAGAGAAGGCAATTGCCCTCGCGAGAAGGTTTCCATGAATATTTCTCGCCACTGTGGGACTCCACCCAGAGACAGCACAGGATAATTATGAATTATGAATTATGAATTATGAATGAAAAGCTATGTCGAACAGTAAGAAAAAATTGAAACAAATGAATGAGCTCATATCCGGGAATCGAGATAGTATCGTAGGAATAGGGGAGACGGGATTCGACTTCCACTATCTCGATGGATCTGATGGTGGAAAAATACGGGTTGATCTCGATCATCTCTCAGATAAGGCTCGAGAACAGATCGAGAATCAGAAATATTGGTGGCTCGCACAGTGGGAGTTCGCCAAAAAATATAACCTCCCTCTCGTTATCCATACTCGAGATGCTCGGGAGGCAACACTCGAATTTATGAAAGCAGAGTGAGTCAATAGGGCTGTGATGCATTGTTTTTCTGAAGATTGGGAATTCGCCCATGAGCTTCTCAATTTTTCAAGTGAGATCTATTTCTCATTCTCGTGAATACTTACCTATAAGAGTGCGATAAAAATCCAAGAGGCAGCACAGAAAATACCACTTGATCGTATTTTGCTCGAAACGGATTCACCATTCCTCGCACCAGTTCCACTCAGGTGAACAGTGAATGAACCAGCGAATACTCATTATACGTTGGAGAAATTGATCGAGTTACGGACTGAGTCCAGGGAAGAAATGACTCAGAAAGTGTATGAGAACTCGAAACGGTTCTATTCGATATAGGGTGATTACTCGGAGGTCTGATTCACAAAATATCCTGCATAGGCTCGTTCCTCGATCACTCAAGCATCCCTGAGGCTCTCCGCATGACGCTGCATAGAGTTCATCCCATCTCATTGACTGAGTTGGATCATATTTGGAATCTGACTCAAATCTCATTTTGTGATGAGATTCTTGATTCCGCTATTTACATACATGATCTCACGGATTGCCACTCTCTCAGACTGATCTTTTTTGAGAATTAACCGTTGAGAGAGGACTCAGATGAGTGACTCTGCGATGCGTGTCCGTATCTGCGCTTCGATAATCGCTGGAAAAAACTGGATCATACGATTGATCGTCTGGACACTCCCCGAGGTATGGAGTGTCGAGAAGACGAGATGACCGGTTTCGGCGAGACTGAGCGCTATTTCCATCGTCTCACTATCCCGAATCTCACCTATCATAATGATATCAGCATCCTCTCGCATCGCAGAACGGATTGCCTGTCAGAAAGAAAGAGTATCTCGACCAATTTCTCTTTGAGAAAATATAGACTGTTTATTTTTGAATACATATTCGATCGGATCCTCGATCGTGATGATATGTTCATTTCGAAACTCATTGATCGCATCGAGCATGGATGCCATGGTTGTCGATTTTCCATTGCCAGTGGGTCCAGTGACGAGAAAGAGTCATTGTTTCGCCTGGAGCACCTTCTTCAGACTCTTCGGCATACCGAGCTCTACGAGATTCTGGATCGTTTCTGGTATCTTTCTCAGGGCAACGGCAATTTTCCCCATATACATATAGGCATTTCCACGATAGGATGTTCCATCTTTATGAGTATATCAGAAATCCACCTCGAAATTGTGTTTGAAATAAGAAATCCTTTCCTTTTTCCGAAAGAGGAGCGTATAGAGGAGATCGAACATGACGATCTTGTTCGGGAGTGTGGACTCACTACTCTTGACGAGTTTTCCATCGACTCTGAGCATGATCGGTTCTCACTCCTTCACATGGATGTCTGAGGCATCACGAGTGACACACTCGGTAAATATCGCATCGAGGAGCATAAGTAGTAGATTAATATAGAGAGAGAATATCACAAAGTGAGTATTTCTGCAAATATCTACCTATACCTTCACGAGTACTCTCTGCAGTACCTCGAATTTTTCTATCTGCTCATTGATCCTTTTTTCCTGGAGTTCTATGACACTCTGGAGATTTTGATCTTTTGATTCGGTGGTACTGATTTCTCCCTGTGCAGAGAGAAGTGCTTCTTGTTCTTTCTGTACTCGGAGAGTGAGATCATTTTTGAGATCATGCATAAAAATGAGGAGGAGTTGTATCTCTTTATCGAATATCTGGAGTTGTTCTTCGTGGAGTTTATCCGAATAGAAATAGTCGATAAAAGTTTTGTTGAACTTCATTTTTTCGAGAAGTTCATGAATTTTATCTATTTTTTTCAAAATCATTTCGATCGAGTCTACTCTTCTATGCGTTTCATAGAGATCAGAGTTCAGGGTATGGAGCTCCATGATCATATCATCTCTTTTTCAGATGAGCCACTGATTTCACCCTATGAGGAAAAAAGCTCAGAGGAAGAGGATAGAAAGAAATATGTTCGAATCAAACCATCAGATAAAAGTAATACCGAGAAATGCTCAGCCAAATATAATCTCCCCAAGGATCGTAAAAATCGATCGCCCATAGTACTGAGTCGATCCGAGCATATTTATGAGAGTTTTCTGGAGTTCGTCGTATTCTTTCACTCTCTTATCGTAGTATATTCTCTTCGTTTTTGCAAATCTACACCTTCACGAGTACTCTCTGGAGTTCCTCAAACTGTTCTATCTGGCGATCGAGACGAGCCCTCTGGAGTTCAGATACTTGATCGAGTTCTGTGGTTCAAGTAATATGTTTCGAGACTTCGGATTTTGCGGATTCGAGGATTTTCTGCTTTTCAGTGAGTTGTTTTTCGAGATCAGAGCCGAGATCATTAATGATTATTTGCAAGTTATTATACATCTCTCAATAGAATTCTTCAATTATTTTCGAATGATAGTTTTTTCTCACTCCTTTAGCATTCTTGAATGTTAGAAAAATTTTGTTTGCGAGAATAAGAATTTTCTCAACATCCTCGACTCTATTTATTACAGCATGTATTAAACCCCCACCTCTGGTGGGGGAGTACCTCTAGGTTCTACCGTTCCGACATTGCATAGAAAAAGGAGTTATGGTAAGATAGGA
>JAYUQR010000101.1:0-9098 GCA_043756665.1 Candidatus Altimarinota bacterium
GACCATTTGAGACAAGCTTCATAAATAATTTCATCATATCTCTGACCTGTTGCATATTTATTTCATGGATTTCGTTTCATCCAGCTATTTCCTTCCACATTATACCGTCTCCAAATAATCTCAAATGGAAGCATATCGAGACTTTTGTCGAGAGTAGTATTGGAATTCAGGATTCCATAATGAGAAGTAGGAACTCATCGTGCTGCGATTCTTTTGAAGAGAAGTGCCGTCGAATACGCACTGGTAGTTCACTTTCCAGGAGCATCTCCAGTATAAATCAGGTTATCATTTGCTGTGATTATATCCTTGTGTAAGATGGCAAAAATTCATTTTTGGTACGGGTATACGAGTTTTGTTTTTCCAGAGTTTATAGGATCAATACCTGGGATGAGAGTTTCGCGAAAGGGAATTCACTGTGAGTCGAGAATCTGGAGAGACATAGAAAAGAAAAGTTAGATTTTATAAATTTATCATTTTGGATAGAGTCTTGCTGCTTCCGTCTTCGCCCAATTGAGCTTTACTGGATCGAGTCCTAGAGGTATATTATAGAGTTGATGTCTCTGGAGTCTTCATCAATCCCCGATTTCCCGAAGTACTTGAGCCACATTTTCGTGTTCGAGTACGAGGAGCTTTTGTTGTACTTCGGAGATAAGAATCTTGAGGGGCTCAGTGAGATTTACTGTTTCAAATGGTACTAATAGTCAGTTACGTGTCTGATATCCGTCGAGCTCATTTACTATTACCAGAGGATTTACTCAGACTACTTCTCCCCCATCTACTACGGTGGTAAGACAGTGAACACTACTTTCTACTGAGAAATGATCTCAGAAATTTCTTCCGTCAGAGAGAGTATATATCACCCCTGCCGCCGTCACTCGAGATCCATACATTCATCGTCATGGTGCATTTCCACCGAAGTCATTATGATCTGACCTCAGAGCTCATGGATGTTGGTTGTATCATTCTTTCCCATCCTGAGAGTATGCAAGTACGACTTCATCTGGAGTTTTTGGGAAATAACCATTATTCATGATAATGTGGATATTATGTCTTGATAACGCTCACAAGATTTCTGTAGCATTTTTTGGATCGACTACAACATGAGGAATATCAAGATCATTTGCTTTTTTTATAGCTTCAATTCCATCTTTTGATGCGACGACAAGCACTGACCTTATTTCTCATAGTTCCCCTGCATTCGCTCTTCGAGCAACAGATTCCATTGTAGTTCCTCATCAGGATACGAAGTGGGCGACTTTGAGCATAGTTTAAATAGTTACATTGCCAGAATAAGTTGTTGATCATTTGATCCATCTTGGAATCGTGCAGTAATATCGAGATGAGGAGATTGGTCTTTTGAAGTCCTCGTTACGACACCTCATATTTGTGCATTGATTCAGAAGTTATTTTTTGCGATAGATATTAGATTCTCCGCATTATTTAATCATCTCACTGTGATAGCCATTCTTTGTCATATTGCCCATGTATCTGGTGCTTGTTGTATTGTAAAATTAGGACTTACTCTATGGAGCCATTCAGTCGATTTTCTTACAATTTCAGGGATTCTATAGAGGTCACTTAATTCTGCTGAAAGTCACTTCCTACCCAGTACTGGTCTCAAGAATTTATCCGTGAGCCCCCCACCTGAGAGATGAGAAACACTTGTCATATTGATTTTTCTTTCCCCGTTGGTATTCCACCCATTTGCATCGGCTATGAGTTTGGCATATACGATACATGGTATAGCCGCTTCTTCTACATCTTTCAGTGCTTTTGGATTATTGTACCACTCTTTTCCATGACCGATTGCAAGTGCTTCTCTGATTTTTGTAACACCATTACTTCATATGCCAGGCTGTTCTAATACTACGATATAATCTCATTCTTCCACTTCTTCTCCTGTGATTTTGAGTTTATCATGGTAGAGTCCATACATTACACCTGACCAGTTAAATGGAAAGAACGCATTCGGATTCTCACTTCCGACAAATTGTCTGAGACCTGCACTTTCCCCAGAGAGGAGTACTATTCCTTGTTTTCGGAGAACATCGCCGAGACCGAGCATGAGTTCTTGGTATGCTATAGCTTCATCATCACTCAGTTTTGAGTAATCAATAACATTCGAATATACGAGAGATATGCCCCCGTGTCGCGCTATATCATCAGCTGACATAGCGATGAGATTTCGAGCCATCATACGAAATCCAGAAGTGAGTTGCCCTCCGTATTTATTCTCTACATTAGCGAGGATTTTATAGAGAGAATAGAGCGCATTCGCCATTTCTACCTTTGTCCCTATGCCATCAGCACAGAGTGTCTGAGTATATCATTTTGGAAGAAATAATCACCCAGTTGCTTGCTCGTAAGTTTCATCATCCAGTATGGCTCGCATTTTTGCTTTTATATCTGCAACGAATGGAAGTCTATCTGTAACCTGAAATCCTCGAGGATCACGGAAGTGAAATTCTCACTCTGTAAGACGAACGACATCAACAAATGGAGAATTACTGAAACTCGCTACGCACATATCTCATGCAGCACGAGAGGCATCTTCTTTTCCGACATCGTAGTGTCCACTGGTGTTAGACATAGAGGTAAAAGTTAAAAGAAATAAAAATTAGTGAATGCTATCTTTTTGGAAGAAGATTTTTTCCGATATCAGTTCGATGGTGTTCTCCATTGAATCGAATTTTTCATATTCATTCGTATGCTTTCGCTATAGCGACATTTAAATCGCTTCAGTGTCCCGTCACGACCAACACTCTTCCACCAGTAGCCGTGATAACTCATTCAGTATTTCTCGTTGTTCCTGCTTGGAATATTTGGACTCATGGGAGAAGATTTGCTTGATCAATTCCTATGATAGCTACTCATTTATTTGGATTATTGACTGGATATCCTGCCGATGCCATCACGACTCCTGCCATGTGGTCAGTTGATACATCGATATTGAGTCCTGCGAGCTTCCCATGGACTGTTGCTTCTACTATATCTGAGAAAGGAGTATTGATAAGAGGAAGGATGATCTCTGCTTCTGGATCTCCGAATCGGATATTGTATTCCACGACTTTGATCCCCTGAGGAGTGATCATGAGTCCGAAATAGACAACTCATTTATAATTCATGCCTCGTGATTGTATTCCGTCAATGGTCGGTCGGATGATTTTCTCTTCGAGTTCCTTTCTGATCGCTTCAGGATCTCCTCATGGAGGAGCGCGGAACGTCACGACTCCCATACCCCCCAGTATTGGGTCACTGATCATCATCGAGGAGACGCTTGTGATCTTGAGCGAATGGAAGCACTTTGTAATTCCCTGTTCCATCGACGAGAACAAAGGCAGAGAACTCCATCCCTACCATACACTCTTCGATCACGACCGTAGAGCTTGCAGGACCATATCGCCCACTAAAATACTCACTAAGTGCCTGCACAGCTAATTCAGCATCTTCAAATATTTCAACCCCTTTTCCTCCCGCAAGCCCATCCGCTTTGAGTACGACTTTTCCTGTAGCTGTTATTTCCTGGCGAATCCTATCCTGTGCCTCTTCTCGATTAGCTACATCGACAATGAGATAGCGAGGACTGAGAATACCAAATTCCTCCATAAATTCTCTCGCAAATCCTTTGCTCGCCTCGAGTTTTGCAGCCTCACTATCTGGTCCAAATATAGGAAGATCGATTCATGCCGCTTTCCAAGCATCGACGATACCGTCCGCAAGGGGATTCTCGGGTCCTATGATAAGTGAAGAATATCATTGGTCTTGAAGAAATACTCCAAGATCTATAAACTTATATGGATCAAGAGCATTGCATATTGCATGAAGTTGAACTTTGCTCAATCCTTGCATACCAGGATTTTGTCAGAGAATCCCAATCTTATCCACACCAGGATCTCTCTGAAGAGCATCTGCTAGAGCGTGTTCACGACCACCAGTTCCCAGTATTGCAACGTTCGTCATAAAATTTAAAAAATTAAAAGAAATAAAAATTATTGAGCCTTGTTGTTTTCTGCAAATACACGGAGATTTATGCGACTTTTGGCACAAGGATTCCTCATTCACTTCGCTGGTATTGTGGTTTTATTCCAAATGCATGAGCGGCTCACTCGAATAGTGGGAGCATATGATTTCCTGGGTTATTTTTCCAGAGGAACTCATAGGCTCGCTCAGGATGAGGCATGAGACCGAGTATACAACCATCTTTGCTAGTAAGAGCTGCGATTCACTGTACAGAACCGTTATATTTATTGGTTGGGTTTCCATTCTCATCAAGGTATTGGAGGGCAATCTGACCATCTCTCATAAGTTGTGCTATCTGCATTTCATTTGCACGGAGTCCTCACTCACTATGAGATGTAGGTATCACATAGGTATCTCCGACTTTCACAGTAGACATCCATGGAGATAGTGTAGAGGTGACCCTCAGTCCGACCATTTCAGTCATATGTCGAAGATTTGTATTATGCGCTAGAGTCATGTCATCCTTTTTCAGGTAGTCATTGATTCTAGGTGCATCTCCGGAGAAGAGTCAGAGTTTGATCAGGAGTTGGAATCCATTACAGATACCAAGAGTCAGAGTATCGGATTTCTCTATAAATTCCTGAAGTACATCCTTTATCACTTCCATTCGCATCATCATAGCAGTGTATTTTGCACTTCCATCTGGTTCATCACCTGCTGAGAATCCACCAGGAAATACGGTGACATTCTTACCCCTGAGAACTTGAGCAAATAATCGTGCCGATTCCATGATGACTTCAGGAGAAGTATCTCGGAATATGAATGTAGAAATATTGGTGAATCCTGCACGACGAAGGGCTTGTTCTGTATCACGGTGAGAATTGGTCCCTGGAAATACGGGTATAAGTACTCGAGGTTGATTTGTGATAATTTCAGGAGCTTGACCAGAGGTGATGATTTGATGAGTATGTCCTATGTATCTTCTAATAGCCTTGACTGCTCATCCGGAACTCTGTGTAGGATATACGGGCTCAAGAGCTCTGAGGAGTGCATTTTTTGTCCTCTTGAGTGAAATATTTGATTCTCAAATAGTGATGAATGATTCATGTTTCGTTGTACCGATGATAGTACTTTCTTCCACCTGAGCTTCCTCAGAGACTTCTAGTATGATACCTCAGAAATCATCTATGTACAAGTTCTGCATTCCAGGTTTAGTGGTATCAAAAGTAAATCCTATATCATTTCCGAGAGACATCTTCGCAATAGTTGCAGCGAGTCCTCCTTGTCCTACTACCGATGAAGATATCACATGACCTTTATCGTGCATCTTTTCCACTTTTTTCAATAACTTTCCATATTCTTTCCATTTTGGGAGACCATTTGCATTTTTTGGTACTGGATAGTAGAGTACCCTTCTTCCTAATCCACTTTTTTCAATACACTGGAATTCAGCACTTCGTACACGATCTCGATCGAGAGTACCATTTCCTAGGGCAATCAGAGTTGGCGGGACATCAACACGATTTTTTTCACTATCGAGTCAGTTCCCACTCATACTATCTTTTCCACCGATAGCTGCTTTCTTGAGCTCTAGCATAGTACGTGCAGCACCGAGTAGCATAGATACTGCTTTCCCCCATCGCTTAGGATCTTTTCCGAGACTCTCACAGTATTCTTGGAGTCCATAGTAGATGTCTTCTCATTTTACTCAGACAGCAATAAGTTTTGACACGAATTCGATAATAGAGTATTTTGCTCCGATATAATGATTTTTCTCAAGAACTGGTAGTGCAAACCCGATCGCATTTGCTATAGCAGTACGTGACATGATTCCATGAGTATTTGAATTTGTATTATCCACATTTCGATTGTAGGTCGGGAAGAGTGCCACACCCGCAATCTGAGGTGAGAGTTGTTTTCTTCCTCCATAGGGAGCTAATACGGTCGTAGCACCGACGGAATTATCAAAAATAGATCCAACACCCTTTTGGAGTGATACCTCTTTCCTCCAGAGATTAGCAAGAAATCGCTCTCAGTCATCAGAAATATCTTCCCCAAATGGTAAAAAAAGATCTTCTCCTGATTTTGCCTCTATCTCAATTTTTTCTTGCGTTTTAGGAGCTCCCGCACTCTCGATAAATTGACGACTTATATCGACGACTTTATTTTCTCCATCGAACATTCGTACACTTCATGTTCATTCTTTACCACTTGTCACTTTACCCACTTTAGTGAGTTCAAGATTGTGTCTTTCTGCAATACTACAAGCCTTTTCCCAATTTTTTGGATCGATGACGATTGCCATCCGTTCCTGAGATTCGGCAATTGTTTTTTCGATTTCAGTTAAGCCTTCGTATTTTGACTTTTGTTTATGGAGCCAGATATCGACTCATGGTGCGATTTCTCACACTGCTACAGAGATACCCCCAGCACCGAAGTCATTACATCTTTTTATAAGTCGTGTGAACTCCGTATCAAGCATGAGTGACTGTATAGCTGCTTCGATGACAGCATTTCACTTCTGTACATGAGATCATACTATTAAATCAGAATGTGTACCAGTTCAAGCCCCACTCACAGCAGCTCATCCGATACCGTCACGCCCGAGGAGTCATCCGAACTGGACGATCATATCTCACTTCCTCGGCTTACTTCTCACTACAGCATTCCGAGGTGCATAGGCAAGTACGTAGCCAACTTCTAGATGCTTTGCCCTGTATCCAGGAGAGAAGTATTCTCTCACATGACCATTTGCTATACCGATCTGATTCCCATAACTGGCATGTCCGAGTGCACTGAATTGTGATATAAATCTTTGAGAGAGTGCTCAGATAGTTTTTGAACTAATTGGTTCTGTCGGATCTGCTGACCCAGAGACTCTCATGGCATAGAACGTATATCCTCGTGCAGAGGCAGTATCACGAATAGCTCATCCTATACATGTAGCCGCTCCACCGAAAGGTGCCGCTTGTGTAGGGCTATTATGCGTCTCATTCTTGAACATTACGATGTATTCTTCCTTTGTTCCATCCTCGAGTTCTATCGTTGTCTTATAGGTGAATGCATTGATCTCATCTGATTCATCGAGCCTTTGGAGACTCTCGATACCATGTTTCTTCAGTATCTGAGGAGGCGTGGTTACTATATTCATGAGCGTTAGATCTTCATCTCATTTCCCGAGTTCTTTTCGACTCTTTTTTAGAAGCTTGAGAGTCTGATTGATATCAGCACTGACCGCATCATCCCCAGATATCTGGATATCTTTGAGCTTAGTATGGAAGGTTGTATGTCGACAATGATCAGACCAGTAGGTCATGAGCACTTTGAGTTCTGCAAGTGATGGATCTCTTCGGAGTTTCTTGTAGTGTGCCTGTATGAATTGTAGGTCGTCTAGAGCTATCATGACTCATTTCTCCTTTGCCATTTGCAAAATACCATCATCACTCATGTTTCGAAAACCACCAATAACTTCATACCATTCTGGTGATTTTTTTGCTATGAGTTTAGCATATTTTTCTCATTCGCTCAGAATCGTTTCTTCTACCATATTTCGGAGGTAGGATTCTACTTTTTTGCTCTCGTCTGCAGTGAGAGGCTTCCCATTTTTCTCGAGTACAACTGTTCTGATATATCGCACACTTGCATCCGGTACTCCTGCAAGTTGGAAACATTTACGGATCGAGTCTACTCGCTGATCATATTGTCAAGGCTTCGCTTCTATACGAAGAATGGTTTTATTGCTACTTTCTTTCTCGAATTTTCACTTGGTCATCACTTCATCCACGGGGAATTCTGCGAAAATTGTGGGAACTCAGCTATTGAAGTGTTTTCCATCCATTCAATCTACTACATAGTTTGAATATACACGAGCTACTACTCATGGAATTCCCAATTCATCAGCAATTATAGCGTCAAGTCATTTTTCTACATTTACTACTTCCTGTTTTTTCGCTACATAAACCTCCCTATAACCGGCATATTCTGTGGATTCAAAATGCCCTACTTCGGAAAGATCCATAAAATTAGAGTCAAAAAATAAAAAACCAATAAATTACTTGTATGAATTCATGGGATAAAGTCAAATATATAATTCATATTAATTCTATATGAGCAACATAGAGCCATGTGATGAATTTCTTTATTTGTCAAAAAATTTTTCTTTTTGCTTTTCCTTATCTTTTCTATATAGTTCCCGCACAATTTCTTTTCGAGGAGCCATATATTCCATATATACACCGCTTCTCTTCCTTCTGAAGCAGTTTTTGCATAGACATAGTCTGAGTGCATAGAATGGAGCATATCCATAATATTGTTTCTGATATTGAGAAATTCATGAGTTGGATTTTTGAGTTTTTCTGAAATATACCAGAAACATGGATTGCTTCGTACCTCGCAATGACGGATACGAGAACATCTATGGAATCAAGAATCTTCCTTAGTCTTTATTCTTAGCCCTCGTTTTTTACTATGTCTTTTTCTACCCTTTCTCTCCGCCCGGAGATCCTCCAGGCTCTTACCGATCTCGGCTATCATGAGCCTACCAGTGTCCAGTCTCAGGTCATCCCCCTCGCTCTCGCAGGGAAAAACGTTGTTGTCCAGTCACAGACTGGAAGTGGGAAGACTGCAGCCTTCGTCATCCCAGCACTCAATACAATCGATTCCAAGAAACGATCACCACAAGTCCTCATCCTCGAACCGACTCGTGAGCTCGCATGTCAGACTCGCGATGAGGTCTTCAATCTCTCTCGTCATATGCGTATGGGATCGCTTGCCGTCTTCGGTGGCTCTCCCATCTGGAAACAGAAGGAGGCTCTTCGCGACGGTCCACAGGTCATCATTGCAACCCCAGGACGTCTCATCGATCTGATGGAACGTGGATGGATCCGGCTCGATGATGTGACAACCCTCGTCCTCGATGAGGTGGATCAGATGATGGATATGGGATTTGCCCCTGCGGTGACTGAGATCTGGGAATCACTCGTCGCCCTGAAACAGGTACTCACCTTCTCAGCGACCTATACTCCTGCGATCAAGAAGATTCTCGACACCCATATCGAAGGCGAAACGGAGTCACTCACTCTCTCGACTGGAGCAACCGTCGATACGATCGAACACGTCTTCATGCGTGTTGGTGTGAG
>JAYUQR010000102.1:0-3207 GCA_043756665.1 Candidatus Altimarinota bacterium
CCCCGATGATCACCACGCGTTTGTCATCGATCGCAATGACAGAAGCCGAATATTGCAGATGTCTCTATGCTTATATTTTATAAAATCAATATATTTCTCATTTTGATGTATCTCACGTGAAATGCCTATAAAAACTCGCAATTCCCTTTCCCATTTATTTTGCTTTTCAGAGAAGAATAGATATTATGTCTTCTGTACACGAATAATATCTATTTTTATAAGTATTCATAGACTATGAACGACAAAAATACTATTGAAAGAACTCGCTATGTCGATCAGATTATCGCATCACTCTGAAGTCCTATTATCAAGGTGATCACCGGGATGCGACGAGTGGGCAAGAGCTCTATCCTCGAAAGTATCCTCGCTCGTCTCAAGAGAGAGGATGTGATGCGTGAGGATCAGATATTTCATATGAATAAAGAGCTTCCAGAATTTTTCCATATCCGTATGGGAGAAGATCTCTGGTTGGTACTCGAACCATTTCTCGTGAAACAGACAGATCGATGCATCATCGCTATCGATGAGATCCAGGAGATCACCTGATGGGAAAAGGTGATCGCAGGTATCCAGGCACAGTATGGGAGTCAGGCTGATATCATCATCACTGGGTCCAATAGCCATCTCCTCGGCGGAGAACTCGCGACCCTCATAGCAGGACGATATATTACCTTTCAGATATTTCCTCTCACGTGGAATGAGTACCGACAGTTTTCGAAAGGTGACCCGACGCGGGATCATTTTCTGGAATATATGGAATTCGGGGGTTTACCTGGCATACATATGTTCCGAGGACAATATACTCTCATACTCTCATATCTGCGATCAGTCTATGAGAGTATCGTTTTGCGTGATATTGTCGAACGCTTTCAGATTCGCAACCTGGATTTCCTTCGCAACCTCTACTATTATACAGGGGGCAATATCTGACATATCGTCTCAGCTCAGAGCATCGCTCGGTATCTCCGGAATCAGAAGATCACGATCTCAGTCGATAGCATCATACAGTACCTGAGCTATGGTATCCATACGTATATATTCGATAAAGTGCACTCTATAGATTCCAATAGCAAAAAAATATTTGAGATATACAATAAGTACTATTTCTGAGATATCTGACTCCGTAACAGTGTCGTCGGATACGCACTCAGTCGAGATATATCAGGAATTCTCGAGAACATAGTATACCTGCATCTGCGGACCTATGGCTATAGTGTCGTGATCGGGAGAGCATGAGGAGATCTGGAAGTAGACTTCATCGCATCGAGATGATGAGAGAAATACTATTTCCAGGTCACGACGACACTCATGGATACGAATACTCGACAGAGAGAGTATGAGAGTCTCGAGTGCATAGATGATCACTATCCCAAATACGTGATCCACTTCGATGATATAGACTGGTGAGTGACCCAGAGTGGCATAAATCATATATCTCTACTCGATTTTGAGGATCGACTCATACGTGGAGATCTCTAGGGGAGATAGGATCACCACTCGGGATGTACTGACAACCAGCATACTCGAAAACCTTATTTTTATCGAATTCAAGAAAGCATGATGGGAGGTATTTGTAGGAGAAGTAGTAGAAAAAGAGATAGACTTCGTCGCAGAAAAAAATGGGAAGAAAATGTATATCCAATGTATGCTCAAGTACAATGATAAATCTACATGGGAGAGAGAGATTTCTCCTTTTCGAGTACTGAAAGACGGATGGTCTCGATATATTGTCTCTCTATGAGGGTGATGGGGGTGAGTCAGAAGGCGTCAGATGGATGTGTGCGATTGATTTTTGTCTCTCCTTGTAAATTGACGATTATTCCGATTTTTCTGACTGAAGTATGTCATTTTTATCTAGATAATTTTAAAATGAGAAATAAAAATTATTTGATTATTTCAAAATATGAGATAATATATCCGTATGTTCCCTCGAAAAATCACCCCGCATATAGAGAAATATATCGACACAAAGGATATACTTCTCATCATCTGACCTCGTCAAGTCGGCAAGACTACCCTCATGAAACAACTCAGAGATACTCTTCCACGTACGAGACAACAGAGCTGGCTCACTCTGGAGGATCCTGAGATCCGTTCCCGTCTCGATAGTCATCCAGAAGAACTATTTGCTATCACTCGCATCGAGAATACTGCAGAACAGACAATTTTTATCGATGAGATACAGTATCTGCGCGATCCCACCAATTTCCTGAAATACCACTATGATCTCTATGCACCTCGTCTAAAACTCATCGTGACGGGAAGCTCATCATTTTATATCGATAGGAAATTCCATGATTCCTTGATCGGGAGAAAAAAAGTATTTTCTCTTTTGCCACTCGATTTTCGTGAGTTCCTCACCTTTCGTGGATATGGGAGATGATTCGATACTCGAGCAGAGATGATCCGTCTCGAGGCGTTGTTTCTCGAGTATGTGACCTATTGATGATATCCTGAGATCGTACTCCTGCCTGAGCTACAGATGAAGGAGGAGCGCCTCCGAGAATATACGCTTGACCATATCAAAAAAGACATATACGAATCGGGGATCCAAGATGAGTTCAAATATTTCTCACTTATCAGGATCCTCGCTGATCAGACAGGTTCACTTCTCAATACCAATGAACTGGCTCGTACTCTCGGACTCTCTCAGCCGACAGTCGATAAGTTCCTCTTCATACTCCAGAAAAAATTCCATATAGCACTCATCCGTCCATGGTATACCAATATCCGAAAAGAGCTCACGAAAATGCCAAAATGCTACTTTTATGATACGGGCTTACGCAATGCATTTATGCGGGATTTCTCACCTATCGATACTCGACTCGATAAGGGAGGCTATACAGAGAATATATTTTTCCGTTATCTGCTCGAGTCCTATACCCTTGATGATATAGGATTCTGGAGGACACAGGATAAGCAAGAAGTGGACTTCGTCCTCGAAGGGAAGATCGCGCGCGAGATCAAGTATCGGAAAAAGTGAGTCTCTCTTTCTGAATATAGCTGATTCCGTCAGAGACATCCGGCTATCGAGCTTGATATTCTCGACTATGGTGATATATTCCGCCTCTCTCGGGAGGATTAGTCTGCATTATGTCCGTTTCAGCCCCTCATACCACTCTCGCTCTTCACTGGACCAGTTCGCATAGGGGTACTTGGAAAACGAATTATTCGTGATTTTTTTATTCTTCGTCACCTCTTGTCCGA
>JAYUQR010000103.1:0-8612 GCA_043756665.1 Candidatus Altimarinota bacterium
GATCTCTCTGCATATCGTGTCAGGAATTCGTACCCGGAAGGAGAAAGAGTTGTGGTGAGAGTAATGTTCATATTCATACGTGTTACTTATATGTATGAGTATATGTGTAATGTATAAAAATCAAAAGAATTTGAGGCTATAGTATGCTATAACTGTTATCATAGACAATACTTTCCTCTCATCCTCCTGTGATATTGATCCTATAGCCATCGACATTCCGAATCTCGATGATACCATCACAGTGGATGTCTATTTTGATCTTGGATTTTGCTTTCGCGAATTTTTTCGCTTCATCTTTATCGGAGGCGATGACGAAGATGATCTCGTGATCCTCGATGAAGGTATTACTATATCGTCCACCGAGATAGACTGCAAAGAGTTGTTTATTCATAGTATTTTTTGGAAAGTATACTTCCAGTATAAATATTTCTCATCGAGATTCAATACTTCTTTATGAGATCAATTCTCATAATTCTATTGCATTTTCTCGAAAAATCCATAATCTACCTATAATCTACCAACACCTAACTCACATCCACTATGTCTGAAGATATCTACAAGAAATCCCTCCGACTCCATAAGGAACATAAGGGAAAGCTCCGTATGGAAGCCATTGTACATATTGATTCACGCGATGATCTCTCATGGGCGTATTCACCCGGTGTGGCTGAGCCATGTAGGGAAATCGCGAAAGATCCACAGAAGCTCTATGACTATACGCTGAAGTCTCGTACGATTGCCGTGATCTCTGATGGATCAGCAATTCTCGGACTCGGAAATCTCGGTCATAAGGCTTCTATGCCCGTCATGGAAGGCAAGTGTGTCCTCTTTCGAGAATTTGCTGGAGTCGATGCCTTCCCGATCATCGTCGGGACTCAGGATGTCGAAGCATTTATCTCGACCGTGAAGCATATCGCTGATGGATTCGGCGGGATCAACCTCGAGGATATTTCGGCTCCTCGGTGCTTCGAGATCGAAGAACGACTGAAGACAGAGCTCGATATCCCTGTCATGCATGATGATCAACACGGCACTGCTATAGTTGTTCTCGCAGGTCTGATCAACGCCCTTAAAGTGACCGGAAAGAAAAAAGAGGATATCAAAGTCGTCCTCAATGGTGCTGGTGCGGCCGGAGTAGCTATCACGAAGCTTCTCCATCTCTATGGAGTGCAGCACTTCATCGCCTGTGACTCAAAGGGGATCATCCACTCGGGTCGTGAGGGTCTCGATATCTCGAAGCAAAAGCTCCTCGAGTTCACCAATACAGAGAATAGAACGTGATCTATCGCTGATGCGATCATCGGCGCTGATGTTTTCATCGGTGTCTCAGTCGCTGGAGCACTTACTCTCGAGATGGCTCGGACGATGTCACGTGATGCGATCGTATTTGCGATGGCGAATCCGACTCCTGAGATCATGCCAGAGGTAGCTCGAGAGGCTGGGATCAGGATCATCGGGACGGGTCGATCTGATTATCCGAATCAAGTGAACAATGTCCTCGCATTTCCAGGGATATTCAAGTGAGTGCTCAGATATGGGAAGAAAAAAATCACCGACGAGATGAAGATCCGAGCTGCAGAAGCCCTCGCAAGCGCGGTCGAGAATCCTTCTGAGACCGCTATCCTGCCTGACGCTCTCGATAAGAGCGTTGCGGATATCGTTGCGGAGGCGATGAAGGATTAAGTTTGTTTCTTAGGAGATATTCAGTATAGTTTCGATATGAAATGACCGATGAATTTTTCCACTCTACTTCTTGCGTGAGTATTATCTCTCGGATCCATACCAGCATCAGTTGCACACGGTGTTCAGAAGAAGTGTGTAGAACTGACATATAGGATAAAAGGATAGAGTCCTCCATCAGATATTTCTGAATGAGTTCGACTCGCTTTCGAGGACTACAAAGTATCAGGGAATGGAAATAGTGGTGAGATTCTCATCGAAAGTTATCCAACGATAAAAGATGGAATCCTCATAAAAATATGAGGAAAATTGTACTTTCTCAAAGAAAAAGATGGAAAGTATTGATTTACCTCACTACAAGCAAAAACAAGGAAAGAGGCCTATAAAGAAATCGAATAATCATTGTTGTGGCTATTTTTTCGATTTACCTATGAGTCTATCGTGTCCACTATCCTGTAGACAGATTTCTTCTAAAATAATTCTCTCGAATAAATGGATCATCCCGAAGCTCTTCGTCTCAAGTAAATATTGGATTCATTCTTTTTGCCTGTTCTTCTTGGTATTTCTTACGTTTTCAGATTTCTTCTTGTCTGAGTTTTACAAAAATACCTGAATACTGTAATAACGGTCACTCATTTATTTCAGTTATCACTCTTATTCTTTCATTAACTTTAATGAGTTCTAAGTCTAGATCATTAATAATACTATTTATCGTTACTTCTGAATATGTTCCATCAAGCTGAGTTCACTCTAAAACTTTTTTTTCACCTGATATCTCCTCTTTTCTGTTTCTAAGATTAACAAGTTCAGCCTCGCTCGATCATCACATTATCTCCAATCTTTTTCTTACGCGCTTATCGATATTGAGGATGTCTTTATTTGCATCACTAAAATATGCAGATCATGCCTGACATGTCTCATCGGGAAATGTTTCACGGAGGGTAATATAAGTTCATATGATCGATAATATATCAGATAACGCTGTTTCTGAGGGGATTCCTTTAGCAATTATAGTATCAATATTATCCCCCATTGCCTTTATGAGAATCGCAGTTCAGAGAAAAAATCACTCGGAGTCTCAACGTATGATTTTGTATTGATCTGGATGATTCCTTCTCTGTTCCTGGGTGATGGCAATAATATATTTTTTGAGTTGATCACTCGTAATTTCAGGATTTCACGGTGATTCCGAGTTAACTTTTTTCATGGCTGAAAGCGTACCGGTGAGATCTTGTACAATGGCACTTCAATTCTGGATATCGAGTTGTGATATATCAAAATTTGATTTTATAGATGTCACTCTTGAATTAAATCATGATTCTATACTGAGTCATGATGCCGCTATTCTCAGATAGCGTTGCCTATTCCCGAATTGTTCGATATGATCAATAATATTACTATGGTCTTCTACGAGAAATACCAAAAGTGATGAAAGAGTTGGGAATACAGTCTTTTCTTCTTTAGAATTGCCTGCTCGTTTGCTACGCTGTATACTGAATTCCCCCCTTACTTCATCATAGAGTATAGTGATATCTTTGCTTCTATCATTTTCGAGATACCGGACTATGATTTTGTCTCGTTTTAATTCATATGGTATCTTCGTTCCGAGTGCGATACTGAGTACTGAAAATGCCTCTTTGATTGTTCCTATTTTTGATACTATTTCACTGACTGCAACTCTAGTCGTAGTTGATACTGTATTTACTGATCATGACTGTTCACTTCATGGAGTAGCCTGAGTTAAATATTCAGAACCCAATTGGTTAAAGTTTCATATTTTTGCTCATTGAGAATTAACTAATGGAATTTCATCAGTAAAACTTCTTCTTTGGAACCCATGTTCCTTTATTGACATAATCTGGAAGTCGTGATCTTCGATACGTTTCATAAGTTCGTAAATGTTCCTATATTTACTTTGTATTCCATAATAATGCTCAGTATAAATTCATCGATTTGCGTTATAGCTGATAATGAGATTAGCATCTAAATATCTACCATATATTATAACGATTTTATTGTCATTTACTCTATACCCTATATCATACTTTTTCAGTATTTTTACTACTTCGCGGAATCACGCAGGAACTTGCCCTACTGATTCAATCTTCTGCTCACTTCAACTGAGCAGTCATGATACATGGGCTACATTACTAAAAATGGTATCATGTACTCAGTGTGGCTCAAGAGCTCATCTTACTCAAAGTCATCTCCAGAGCTTTAATAATAGTCAATTTGTTCATCTTATGGAACCTTCCGTGGTTTGACCTTCAGGACTGAAATAAGCATGGTGAAGTGCCTCATCTTCATGGAGTGTAAACATCGACATACTTTTCTTGATTTATAGAATAGATCAAGAATAGCATATTTTTTTTGTGTAGGCAAATATTGTAGTTCTTTTCTCTACCTTCTCATCATTCTCTTCCAGAGACTCTCTTGTTCCACGACTACTTCCGTCACGATCACGGGCTCTTCCAGTCGCATAATCTCGAGGATACCGAGGACACAGATCATGATAAATCCATACTTGTATCCGTGATGCGATGACATAAAGTCCGTGATCCGATCACCGAAGTTCATCACTGCGATAAGGAGGAGAAATATCGTCACCATGAGCGTGCGACCATGATCACGTGCCCACTCAGCGAAGACAGATTTATCAGCCTTAAGGTATTTCGTCTGGAGGATAGCGAACCCTCCGACGACGACTATGAGGATGAGGGTGAAGAGGCTCGATTCCGGTATACCGAAAATCATATCTGATCCGTCACCGATCATGGCATTTGCCTTCGAGAATCACTTCTCGAGCATATCGAGGGCGGTGAAGAGGATGACGAAGAGTCATACCCACTGGATGCTCGGATATTTCTCGAGCATCTTCGCGATCCAACCTGATGCGACGACCATGAGGATGATCGAGACGATGAGACCGATCATGAGGTTCGCGACATTTCCATGACTCGCTCCAGCGACGGCGAGGACATTATCCAGTGACATAGCGACATCAGCGATGATGATCGTTTTGATAGCTGTTGAGAACGTACTCGCGTTTCCACCTCACTCTTCGTGATGTTCACTCGCACGGATCTCACGGTAGAACTTCCATACCACATAGAGGAGCAGGATCGCACCGAGGAACTCGAGTCCAGGAACCTGGAGGAGAAATACGACTCCGAGGGAGAAGATGATACGCAGAATCGTCGCACCTGCGACTCACCAGAAGATTGCTTTTTTCTTGAGCTCTGGAGGGAGTTTCTGTGTTGCCATCCCGATGAGGATCGCATTGTCCCCACTCATGACGAGATCGATGAGGATGATATTGAGGAGGGCAAATGCTCCTGCTGTGGTGAAGAGGTGTGCGAAGTCGCTCTGGAACTGTGATATAAATTCGAGCATAGAGAGGAGGGATAGGAATTAGATATTAGTAATTAGCAGATAGAAGGAACAATAGCGGATAAGTTATCAGACAGAAAAAACGAAAGACAGAGATTCCAATAAAAATTCAGTATTCATATTTCACATTTCTTCTCGCTATTCTCGGAAAATACGGAGTTCTATGACAGTACGGGTCAGGTTCTCTGTATCTTCGAGATACTCTATGATGAGAGTACGATCTTCTATGGGAGTGATGAGGGTGAATTGTCCAGGATTTTCTGGGTCAGGGCGGCGTCCGTAGACGAGATCACTCGTCAAGCGTTTTTCTATATGCCCATGAATGGCCATAAAGGTATCGATCGCCCTTTTTCTATAGGGCTCTATTATGATACTCTCACACCAGAGTCACGTATGTGAAAACCTCTGAATATTCGCATCCTCATAGTTCTGGATATATGTTTCGAGAATACCTCGTACCTTCGCTGTATAAATAATTTTATACATATTCTATGAAGGGATTACTGACTTTATTGGATGCATGAAGTCTGGTAGCAAAACGAAGAGATGATATCTCTATCTTTTCGAGAAGAATATCCCTCATTTCCTCCGATGTATACGTTTTTTCAGTCATGGATTGTAGAGATTACGATGATTCTATTGTATCGAGATTCTCGAAATTGCAATTTTTTTGACAGGAAAGGGGAGAATGTGGTAGGATGCAAGAAGTTAGATTCTAATTATCACTACTATGGCAGGAATCGACAACAAAAATAATACTGAAGTTCCACAAGAGGAAAAGCGTCAAAAGCTAGATATACCAGGGGGATATGATTGACTCGACACGAGTTCGAAAAAAGCATTTGATACACTGAAATTTGACTCAAAATGAAAATGAGAAAAATATAATGAGGGTGATGTTCAGAAGGCAATAGGTAATACTATCGATGAGTGGATCGCGAAGAATAAACTCCAATCTCCTGAAAAAGAAAAAGCTGAAGCAATCAAAGCTCAATTACTCAGTGATATGGGGGGGAAAGATGTGAAGTGAATGATAGAATCTTTTACAACCATGCGTACACAGTTGATGAGTACCATGGCAACAGATAGTGCAAAGGATGCAAAATGAGGAATCGATGTAAAAACAAGTCAAGATTCAATTGCACAATGAGAGAAAAACCTCCAAAACTCATTCGAAGAAAAGTGAAAAAATCTCGCAGAGTTATTTCTACTCGCACAAAAAAAGGCACAAGATAAGGTCAAAGAATGAATAGGTATATCAAAAAAGGCTAATGTACAATGAAGTATCGAATCTCGATGAGCAGGCAAAGAAGCACGTGATAAAATAACAATCTGATGGCCAACGTAGTATTACGGTACCCGCACTTCCTCGAGAATCGCACTGATGATATCGTCAGTGCTTTTATTTTGCCTCTGTCACTCATAGGAGAGTCCGATACGGTGACGGAGGATATCTGGAGCGAGGGACTTGATATCATCAGGACTTACATAGTCTCGGTCCTCGAGGAGGGCGAGGACTTGTCCAGCTCGGATGAGGGCGAGTCCAGCTCGAGTCGAGGCTCAGTAGGAGAGAAGGGGAATATTGGAGTCTTGGAATTTTAGAAGGTTGGAATGTTGGAATGTTGGAATATCAGAGGGTTGGTGGGATGGAGACGAGCGAGGCCGAGTCGCAGTGAGGATATCAGTGACGTACTCGATCAGAGTCGCTGAGACTGTGATATGTTCACGGATATATTCGCGCATCTCACGGAAATCTCCGATGGCGATCTTTGGTGTTGATTTTTCTTCTCATTTTTTCGTGAGGCTCGAGAGGATCGCTCGTTCATCCTCGATGGATGGATAGGTCATGATGAGTTGCATCATGAATCGGTCGAGCTGTGCTTCGGGGAGAGGATACGTTCCCTCATGTTCGAGTGGATTCTCAGTCGCGATGACGAAGAAGGGTTCATCGAGTTTCATCGTCTCATCTCCGATCGTTACCTGATGCTCTTCCATCGCTTCGAGGAGGGCAGACTGGACTTTCGGTGGGGTTCTATTGATCTCATCAGCGAGGAGGATATGGGTGAATATCGGTCCCTTTCTCTTCGAAAAAACTCACTTCTGAGCGTCATAGATCTCAGTCCCGATGAGGTCCATCGGGAGGAGATCAGGAGTGAAGGATATCCGCTTAAAGTCGAATGCGAGGACATCGGAAAGTGTCTTCATAGTGAGTGTTTTTCCGAGTCCAGGAACTCACTCGAGGAGGACATGCCCTCAGGCAAAAAGGGCGATAAGTACCCTCCGAACAAGCAGATCCTGTCCGATGATCGTCTCATGGATAGCATTTTCGAGTGCGATAATCGTCTCGCGAATGTGAGTGAGAGCAGGATTGGTCATAGCAGATAGATAATAGCAGGTAGCAGATAGTAACTAGAGTATGAAAATCTTGGTTTTTTGCAAAAAATTACTTTACTTCTTAATAAAAGTAAAATTTTTTATCTTGGTGTTCATATAGAAATACCAAAAAAATTTTTATTTCATAGTAAATCAGCTAATTTTAGAGTATATCTTTGGTTTAAGGTGTCATGAGGATTTATGATCGTTACAATATCACGAGAAGGATCATAGATTGCACTGTATGCATGAGATTTATAAAGACTTACTGCTCATTCAAAGGTATTCAAAATAAATGTCTCAGTATCATCTCAAATACCAGTTGTTCAGAGAATAATACTACAATTTTTCTTTACTGTTTCAGTTAATGCATGTCTGACTCATGATTGCATATTCGTACTAAGTGGAAGAGGATATTTAACTGACTTATATCAAAATAAATTTTCTGTAACTTCTACCATATTTCATCATCAATGAGAAGTTTCTCTATCTCAATAAACGGCGACTGTATTATTACTTCAGTGATGCGGAATCTCCTTAGAATCTGGATAATTCAATCTATGCTGACGAAATCTCCAATAAGCTCTTTCTAAGATTTTATCAGCCTGAGTAGAATCAGAAAATAATTTTATCACCGTTCAGTCATAATATTCTACAGTTTTATTCATGTCTCGATTCGTGATTACAGTTTTGTTATTTGGAGGCTTGAGTCAGAGAAATGTTACTTCCCATCATTCGGAGGTTTTCCTGAAAACTTTTGTAATAATATCTATAAAATCCGATGAATACTTCATACTGTCTAGAGCAGCAAGGAAATAACAATTGCCAACATTTCATTGTTTTGATTGTGCAAATATTCATTCTACTCAGCCATAGAGTTCGTCGATTATCCTACGTTTTTCAAGAGGAAGACGACTATATTTCAGGCGAAATTCTTCCTTAATAGTTTCCCTTACATCACGACTTATTCGTGATGGGGGTTTTTCTACTTCGTTTACTATATCTTCGATTGGTCTCGAAAACCGACGTCAATTTTCTTCGAAAATCACACTATCTCAATCATATCACTTTATTGTTAAGTCCAAACACATCCTTTCACTAAAATAGAAAAAGTGGGTATACTGAATTCGCTAAAAATATCAGTACTTAACCCACTTTTTCTATGCCAA
>JAYUQR010000104.1:0-8606 GCA_043756665.1 Candidatus Altimarinota bacterium
TCTCTGGCGAGAGGATCGAAAAAGAATCATTGATTTTCTTACTGAGTATCCTGAGCAGGATTTACAGGATTATGCACAAAATGTTTTGACACATTACCATACCTTCGTCTCACCTATATATACAGAGTCGAGAGCAAGAAATACATCGATATGAAATCGCTGCATTTCGGTCTTTGGGAGTTTTTTTCCATAGATTCCATGTTTTTTTCCGAGGGAGAGATGGACTCCCGTCTTTCGTTCATAGAAATTGATATCCGAGAGGGGAGTACTCGTCGTGATGGCAGGGTTGATGCCCATGCCGAGCTCTCGAACCATCACTTCTCACTCATATTCGACGACCCAATCATAGAGCTTCTGGAATGCGGAAGGGAAGTGCGGAGAGGGAAGTACTCGTCAGTTCTCAATAATCAATTCGAATGGCTCACAGTGCTCAACCGAAAAATCTTCCCGAGGATAGGACTCGATCAAACATCGTCCATTCACGCTCGAGAGATCGATAGATTCTGTGAACACTTCACCAATCGGAAAGGTTCATCACTTATTCTCGGTGAGAGAATAGTTTCCCGTATTCCCACGAATTCGTTCGAGTGATCAGAACGTGAGGAGAGAGCCATCTATAGATCGTATCCGCGTCGTCTCAGCCTGAGGAACGAGGTCAGAAAATTTTTTCTCGAGTCGAACATACTCATCCGTCCGGTACTGAAGAGATCAGATAAATGTCGTATATTCTGATTCTAGGATATACGCAAGATGATTGAATTCCACGACATGGATACCACGATGGAAAAGTTCGAGCCGTATACGAAAGGTCGATAGTCGGAAATTCGTCGACTGGATGAGGATCACGATCGATCATTTCGGAAGAGAAATGAGTTCATCTTTGATAGACTCTATCTGAGGATCAGCGAAATCTTGTTGGCTCAGTCATTCTGACGAAAGAAGAATCTGTTCTTGTTTTTTGCCCTCGAGTCAAGTCTCCAGAGTCGTTTTTACTTCCAAAATCTCATGATGATCAAGCCCAAGCCTCTTATTCTCTTCGATATTATGTGAAGTGATAACTCGGTTTTGTTCTTTCGTATGAGGGTTATCGGGATTGATGAGGCCACCACGATAGAGGGGCTGAGGAGGGTTTTTGAATTCACGGATAATGAGATCCTCATATTGTTCCTGTCATACTGAGGAACGAAGTATCTGTTCATATTTCATGGTATTGAGTACCGAAATATACCCATATGAAAGAATCTTTGCGAGCGGAGACTCCGTATCATAGAGAAGGTAGAGCTTTTCTCATCCAGTATATCCCATATTCTTCACCAATATGTCATGACAGGCTTGTTCGAGTGAATTCATAAACAACGATAATTAATGAACAGAAGTGTACAGAAAGTACAAGAAATACAAGTCTATATAATGAGAACAATTCTCATTATATACGATTGTCAGTGTGATCCAGAATACTCGAGAGAAGTAATACAGATAGAAAAAGAAGGCTCAAATTTCCCGATGTAACGCGTTTAAATATATTTTCCGAGTGTTCTATCGTCGAAAGGGAGAAAATTTATATTTCGGAAGTAATATATATGCATATTTCTTTCGATATCATATTCTGTCATTCCGGGCGGAGTCCTGCAATCCAGTCAGAACCAAAGATACATCGACACGATGTCAGTCAAATAATTTGATTTCTCATAAAAATCCATATAATACATCACATAAGTTACATTATGTGAACAATTATAGTTTTAGAAACATTCTAGACTTAGTTACTTATTAAACGATTATAATCTATTTACCTGTCCTGCACTTTTAAGATAGCATAAGTGTGCATAGCATTCTCCAAGTTTATTCGTGCCTTGAGAATTTTGTGAAAGATCTAATACACCTGAAATATTATAACGATCATAATCTATACTTCGAATTGAATTTCTCATGCAACTAAACAAAATTCATCTTCGCATACACTCTATAAGTAATCTTGATTTTGATGGCATTTCCAGTCAGCCTCTAGTAGTTGAATCTGATGATATATCATACATAACTCCGTCTATTCCTCCATCACCTAATATCGATAATGCCCTCGAAACATCTCTAACTAAACTAAAAGTTTGAGACATTCAGAATATTTGAACTTCATACATTTTTCTACTGTATCGTAGAATGCTATCAGTAAATAAATCCTGTGAATAAAACGGTGCCTGATGATCCAAAACTAAAATATCCATATAATATTATCGATGTAGCAACGTTGTTACTACCACATACACCATAGTAATATCCATATATTTGTCAAAACTTAATAATATTTTTTAATACACTATGTCTCTCTTCACTTCCCTTCAGAACTTCCTCGTCTATCTCCGTCTGCACAAAGGTCGCAGTCGAAAGACCCAGGAACAGTATGTTTTTCATATTTGGAGATTTATTTGCTATATGGTCCCTGAAGTTTCTACTCTGCCATCGTTAAGTACGAAGGATTTCCCCAAAACTGGGGCAGATGTTTCGTATAGTCAAGGTAACGAAACCAAGAACCAAGAACCAAGAACCAAGAACCACTTCTCCCCTCTCACCTTTCTCCCACCACTCGATAAAGATTCCATGAAATTATGGAAATCTCCCCTGCTCGAACTCACGAAATCATACAGAGAACCAACGATCGAACAGATTACAAAAGAAGACTTCGACGCATGGCGGCTTTCCCTGGCAGATTCATGACTCTCCGTGAAAACGGTGAATGCTCATATTATCACGATCCGGTCGTGGCTCAAATATCTGAAAAAGGAACAGGTCAATTGCCTTGATCCGACGACTCTCGATCTGATGAAGGTCACTGACCGTGAGGTTACCTTTCTCACGAGTGAAGAGATCGAGAGGTTTTTTTCAGCGATTCATCGCATGACGATCCAGGGGAAGCGTGACTATGCCATCGCAGAGTGTATTTATTCGACGGGATTGCGCATCTCAGAACTCACCGCTCTGGATAGAAATGATGTGAATTTCGAGACGCTTGAATTCGCCGTACGGGGAAAGTGAGGGAAACTCCGGGTCGTCTACCTCACTGCAACAGCCCGAGATGCCATACAGGAATATCTCAGTGTTCGAGACGATGAATTCCCTGCATTATTCATCAGACACAACTACAATCCACGAGATATCAAGAGTATCACCGCTCACTCCCCTTCTCTTTCAGGAGGAGAGGCTGGTAGATGAGGTAATCTCCGTCTCACTCGATTCTTCATCACGAATATGGTAAAGGAGTATGGAGTGAGGGCTGGAATATTGAAGAATATGCATGCACATACCCTGCGTCATAGTTTCGCGACAACTTTATTGACAAATGGTGCTGACATACGTATAATCCAGGAACTTCTCGGGCATGCCTCGATCACGACGACTCAGGTTTATACGCATGTGACGAACCCAAAGCTCAAAGAAGCCCACCAGAAGTTTCATAGATAGTTCAATAATTCCTCAATATATGGATCAACTCGCTTCTTTAGGTTCTGGTTCAGATTTCCCTCTCAGTACAGCTTGGGATTGGACTGATCCGAATCTATCACTTGAAAATCCTGGGAATCACCAATGCCTAAAACCAACAGATCTTGGCTGACTGAGGAATCCTCAAGAACTCAGAAAATGGGGATGAATCTGAAAACCAGTGACTTCACTTACTACTCAAGTATTGGAGGAAACTCTACTAAGTATTCTAAGTTGATGAAAATGAGGACAGCATAATCCAAAACCTCCTACTCTCCACTAATCTTCTCGATCATTCTCATCATCTCAGATTTCTCGAAAGCTGTAAACTTTCTCCACTCCCCCTCCGCGAGATCTCCGAGCATGATATTCTCGACACGGATACGCTTCAGACGCTTCACATCATAGTCCACAGAGTCGACCATACGCCTGATCTGTCGATTTTTTCATTCTTTGAGGACGATCGAGAACTTCGAGGATGAGAGTCGGACGATATCACACGGGAGAGTCGTATATTTTTTCGTGATGACCGTATCCGTTCCTCCGATCCGACGGATGATCTTGCGGGTTCCATTATCCTTGAGTTCTATCCGTACTCACTTTCTCATTTTTTCGATGGCATCATCATCGATCTTCCCATAGACTTCGACGATATACTCCTTCTCATGTTCATAGCGAGGATGCATGAGGTAGTTCGAGAGGCGACCGTCATTGGTCAGGATGATGAGTCATGTCGTCTCCTTATCCAGTCGACCGATCGGAAATACCCGCTCGGGTATATTCACGATGTCGAGAATTCCCTTCTCATCATCCTTTCCTGAGAGGCACGTCGTCACGATATCACGAGGTTTGTTGAAGACATAATAGACGAGACTCTCCGTCTCTGCGATGAGGGCATCATCGACCTTGACGATATCCTTCTCAGGATCGATCACTTGACCAATATGCGCCTTCTCATCGTTCACTGTCACCATTCATTTTTCGATGTATTCTTCTGCCTTTCGACGAGAGCAGACTCAGGCATGTGCGAGGTATTTTTGGAGTTTCACGAGTTATTCTAAATTAGAAAATGATTCATGATAAAGCATAGTGAAAAAGCAAAAAAAACAAAATTATAATTGCAAAGGAAGTGATAAGGCATATTATCAAAGCTCACTATAAATGTTATGTTTTCATTCTTTCTGGTGCTTATCGGTTATACTATTATCTGGTGAGGAGGAATGTACTTTATCCTTCGGCGTCTCCATATGATTCATAAGAGAACGGAGCAAAGGATACATGACTATGATTGAGCCTATATTATGCCCCATTATAAAAAACCCCTGATTCTCACGGTTATCTTTTGATTGAGTTCATACTGTATCTCGATTTTTATTATCATACTTTTAATCAAACCGTAGAAAAAGATACTCGCTCTTTTGGCATCTGTATACTATTATCATGAACACTATGGATATACACTACACATCTATATTCCGTCATGGAATCCTCCTCTTTTTTAAAACGTCGAAATTTTTCTTTTTTCTCATTCCAGTTGGACTCCTTGTATGGATCATCTACCGATATAAATGAATATTCCCTCGTGATTTTAGCAATTTCGTGATCCTCCCAATCCTCCTCATCACGGTAAATTATATTTTCCTGCAATTAGTCGTGAATTCTATCGATTATTTCTGACGACTAATGCTCGTATCAGAGCATGCGATCCTCTTCGTCCATACGAGCCTCCTCCTCGTCGATGATATCGAATTCATGGATATGAAAAGTATACTCAAGGTTGATGTCGAACGACATGGATTGATTTGTAATATCCTAAGCTACTGACATCTCATCCTCGAACAGAGAAACGATGTACGCAGAGTCCACTACATTCCACATCCATATACAGTCTATCAGCTCATCAAGGATCGCATCCCGAAAAAAGATGCTGTGTGATCCATCTAGAACGTGACGAAACACCCTCATCATTCCTTTTTTATCACGTCGAGACAGTTCTCATAGAGGCGAGTATATCCATGATTTTTCGTGATCTCTCTGAGTCGATTCATCGCACGGATATAGCGAACTGAGACGAGGATACCGAAATTCCCCCGCTCGAGCTTCGGTTCATAGCGCTTGAGGAACTTCAGGATGAGTGCCTCGGTTATTCCCTCTTCATGATCATGGATCGTGAGGGCATCGAGGAGTGCTGCCTCGAGTCCGAGTACTGGGAAGGATACCTTGCGAATATCGAGTGATTGAGATTGTTTTTTGAGTATACCGAAGGCATTGGTTCGCTGCTTCTTCTCTCAGGAGATAATTGTACGAAAGACGATCTCATGGCGAGGAGAGATGACGACTTTTTTCGCTACATCCTTCGTATAGACGATGAGTTGGAAAGGGATCGAGTAGTCCATCATGATAAGTTCAAGTGCCTTTTCTCCTCCGATCACCCAGTCATTCCCGACCTCATCCTCAGCAATCCGCTTCACGATATTCCAGTAGTGCGCCTCGACGACCTCCTCCCCCGTCGTGAGTACCCCATCCCCGACATAGTAGAGTCCATTGCGGATACTGATGATCGTCCCAAGTCCCTTCAGGGCATAGACGGTCTGGTGGATCCGAGCGCTCTCACGCACGACTCCTCGTGACCCTGGATCGATGATATCCCCGATATCCTCGAGGGTGATGATTTTTCACATTTTTTTCTGGAGTTTTTGCACTATTTTGTGTATTTCCATATTCTATGATTTTGTTATCGAGTATACGTTATCGAGCTATATATTTTCTATGATAAATACTATACATTTATTATATTTTCTTTTATAGAGAAAGCAAAAAGAAAAAGGCCCGTGCAATTGCAAGGGCCTCTGGGACCACCGAGAACAAGCTCCAGGTGGCGGGAAATTACTCTAGTGAGCCCCCCCCCCTTTTTTTTTGCCCGAGAGGGCGATCAGGGTAACTCGTTCGGTCAGGACATCACGGCAACAGCGTCGGAAAGATCTTTCTGCATCTGCTCACGGATGAGCGACAGCAGGAACTTTGCCGCAACGCCGTTCAGGTAGAAGTCATAGTCCTTCGTACCCTCGTCCAAGAGGCCGTATTCATCAACCAGTTTCGGATGCCCCGGCTCATGTTCACGAGCGTAGCAAGCCCAAGCTTGCCAGGTCCGCTCACCGAGCACAGGATCCTTGACATTGCCGTTGTCATCAATCAAGTTCTCGACGTAGGCTCCCAGTTCCGCGAGGCCGTCGATGCCATTGGTCGCGGCATATTCCGCAACGAAGCCGAACACTGACTCGAACGGTGCGACGTTGGACGCCTGTACCGAGCGAGTCAACAGATCCCAAGAAAGAATGTTGGGTTTCTGTTTTTTGGCATCATCACGTTGAGGCGCGTAGCTACAACCGTCGGCAAGTGACTTCTTCAAATACGCCTGGTGCATTCCCGCAGCTTGCGGGATGAAAACGAATGGGCTGTTGACCGACTTCAGGAAAGCAGAAACGCTGGTGGTCATGGATGGCTCCTATAGTGACCGAAAATAAAAAAGATAATTTCCCTTGTCCAACACGACACCAATACGAGACTGGGTCATGAAGAGACATTTGTACTCTAGCACGTATATATATATATATATGTCAATTCTTGGCTATGCGAAAATCTTCACCATTTTTCAACTTCCCTGAAATACACTCCGATATATTTGCAACGTACTCTGATGGAGACGGTCATTCACATAATCCATAAATCAATCTCCACGAAGAATCCAAAATATCATAGCGAACTCTACAAACGAATCCTCACGAATCTCCTCGATAATGCCCTCAAATATAAATCCTGATGAGAAATCCGAGTAGAGATCCATTGTAAAAATAAGGAATTTCGAGTAACGATCTCCTTCCCATAAAAAGATTTTGAAAAAATATCGCTTTCGGATACACTCTGAGGGTATTATTAATCTCCTCAATATATGGCAGATACGCAAGTCAAGACTCAGGATCCACAGGATCAAACAGGTACAGTAATGGCAGTCATAAATACCAAACCTCTCACAGCTACAGAACAGGCAGAAGTAGAACAGACTTTTGCAGAAGCGAAAGATTTTCGCTCACTCGGTGAGAAGATCACTTCCCCTCTCGACTCCATCATTGCTGAGACTGCAACAGTCATCGATGCGGATCCGATCATGCAGGTCTCCGATGAGCTCTCGAAAATGAACACAGAGGTCCAGTCAGTCTATAAAGAGATCATCAATAATGACGGCATGATGATGCGCGCAGCTAAGGCTGTTCCTCTCCTCGGGACGCTTATGCGATCACTCGATGCCAAGTGGGATGAAGCGAAGTTCAATATCCAGACCCTTCAAGGGAAAATAGAAATGATTTTCTCTGGGTTCGATCAAGCATACACATCCCTCAATACCTCCATCGACATGCAGAAAAAATTTCTCGATGGGATCGATGCCAATCTCGGGAAGGTAATAGCCTACCGAGACTTTCTCGGAACGAAGATCGAAGAATTCAAGGCGAAGAAATCAGAAACAACCGATGAGGCATCCACTATGAAACTCGATATGTTCATCCGTCAGGTCGAATACTTCCAATCGAATCTCAATGTCCTCATCGGAAACCTCGACATGGCTCGCAAACGCCTCCTCATGCGACTCGACGCTGCAGCGAAGCTCTCTCTCTCGATGTCATCCTCTCGTCCGATATTCAAGACACTCCTCTCGACAGCCCTTATCGAGACGTCATCACAGAAGGCACTCGATGCGAGTATGAAGGCAATTAGTGTTATGGGTGATACCATCGATAAGATGTCATCGGAACTCACTGATAAGGCCATCGAATCCTCACGTCGTTCCGAAGAACTCTCATCGAAACCCGTACTCTCATCGGAGGTCTTTGTCGCGAATGTCACGAAACTGAAGAACTATTTCGAGACCATAGAAGCCTATCGTGCGCAGGTAAAGATCGAGGCAGATGCAGAAAAGAAAGCCTTCGATGATGCCTCAGAACAGCTCAAACAAGTAAAAATCCTCAATGCGAAGGATCAAGAAGAGCTCGCGAAAGAACTAAATAACTAAAATCCCCCCAAAATCCTACAAGAATTATCCCGAATTTTCCCTTGACAGAGCCAAGTATTGCATAATG
>JAYUQR010000105.1:0-8598 GCA_043756665.1 Candidatus Altimarinota bacterium
CCTGCCATTTTCTCCTGGAGTTGGATGAGTATTGATCCCCGCATCTTTATTGATGATCGCGAAGTCAGCATTCTCGAATACAATATCGAGTTCCATATCTTCGGCTTCGAGCGCCATATTCTCCACAGTCCATCGGATCTCGATCACATCCCCTCGATAGATTTTCTTATTCTTCGTAAAATTCGTCCCATTGGCGATGATTTTCCCTTCTTCGATCATCTTCTGGATATAGCTCCTCGATTTCTCGGGAAAAAGAGCCGACAGGTAAGTGTCGACTCTTCGAGTTTCTCTCGGGTCCGCAAGGACACAGAATAATGATGTCGTATAGTTGTTTGAGGAGCGCATAAGTGAGTTTGCAGCAACAGTTTGCAGTAATCAGAACGGAATTTAGTTATGATATTTTTCTATGAGGGTATTAAGAATTCGTTGAGAGAAAACTGCTCACTTTTCGGAAAGCAAGCAGTTATTGTGTAGATCTTGATTGAAAGATTATACGATTTTTTCCAGACAATGAGACTTTTGAATGCTGATCACATAAAAATACCATTCTGATTACTGTTGCTGTAAACTGTTTCCTATATTACCTTTCTCTCATATCCACAGATTTCATCCTCAGAGAAGAATCGTGCGATCTCAGCTGTAGCATTTTCTACACTATCTGAAGCGTGGATGAGGTTATACCTGATCGTGAGAGCGAAGTCAGCACGAACTGTTCCCATAGCTGCCTGAGCAGGATCAGTTGCTCCACAGAGCTGGCGCATACCACCGACGGCATTGTCCCCCTCGACGATGAGAAATACGACAGGACCCATAGTCATATAGGCAACGATCTCAGGGTAGAAGGGCTTACTCGTGAGGTGACCATAGTGTTCATCGAGTTTTGCTTGTGTGACCTTTGCCATCTTCATCGCGACAACCTTGAGCCCGCGGGCTTCGATGCGAGAGAGAACCTGACCGATGAGACCACGATGAATAGTATCAGGCTTCAGGATGATGAGTGAGCGTTCTGCCATAGAGTGAAAAAGAAAGAATAAAAACTAAAAAATAATAGTGGAAAAAGTATATCGAAAAGTGGGGAAAAGCAAGTTTTAGTCTCCGAGACAATACTTGATCAGTGCCATACGCACAGGAACACCATTTTGTGCCTGTTCGAAGTAGCGAGCCTGAGGAAGTGTATCGACGGCGAGTGATATCTCGTTCACCCTCGGGAGTGGATGCATGAGGATCCCACTTGGGCGCATTTTCATAACGGTATCTGTATCGAATATGAACGCATCCTTCACTCTATGATACGACTCGATATTCGGAAATCGTTCCTTCTGGACACGGGTCATGTAGATCACATCACTTCTCGAAAGGAGATCATCGGAAAGTGTCTCGCTCAGGATATCACCATTTTTCTTGTATTCTTCTGGGAGATTGAGTCCCTCAGGTGCAACGAATGAGATCGTGACCTGAGGGAAGTTCCGAAGCAGGAGTGAGAGTGAGTGTACCGTCCGACCATAGCGAAGATCCCCGACGAAGGTTACCTGGAGTGGAACATCACTGAAAATCTGAGGGAATTCTTTCGTGATGGTATACAGATCGAGCAGTGCCTGAGTCGGATGTTCCCCTGATCCATCCCCAGCATTGATAATCGGGACACTCGAGTACTCGCTCGCGAGCTCTGCATCACCAGTCGTCTTCGAACGGATAGTGATGATGTCTGCATATCCGGAGACGATCCTGATCGTATCCGCGAGGATCTCTCCCTTCGACTGACTGGAAAATGTCACATCCGTCTCAGATATCACTCGACCACCGAGCCTGTGCATTGCTGTCTCGAATGAGAGTCGAGTACGAGTCGATGGCTCATAGAAGAGGGTTGCCATGATCTGCTCATCGAACATGCGACTTCCTCACTTCATGAGGAGATAGTCCATCTTCTGTGCCTCAGCCATGAGGTACTCGAGATCCGACCGAGAGAACTGCTTCGCGGTGAGTATATGTCGCATAGAGTTGATGTTATGTAGCTAGGAAGTATGTATACTATATCGATATTTTTCGCAGGTGCAATGGAAAGTAGAAAATATACTGTACGATAAAAAATAAAAAACATTTGCAATAGTTGGAATATTATTGTACAATCTATATACTCTTATCTTCCTATCTATATTTACTATGACTGCAACACCAGATACTGCTCCAGATACTGATCTAAATGCAGCTACTACATCAACCCCACGTCCCTATACAGTAATGGATCTTGAAACATTTGATTTCAGGAATCATGTGGGCGTACCCGAAATGGGTCGCTCAGTAGCAATATCAGATCTGGCCAACTATGTCAAGAGTCAAGAACGAAAAGGTCCAGTTAAAATCTGAGAATATACTTTAGAATATAACTACGATTCATGAAGGAGAGTAACAAATTTGACGATAAATGGAAAAGCAGTTCCACAAATATGGGATACCGCTTGAGATAGTATAGTATTTTATCCAGAGAGAGTCATCGTAAAAACCACAAAGGGTATAGTTATTAACCCTCATACATTAAATGTAGATAAGGATGGTGAGCTTGACAGACGAACATTCGACATTACGAAGGATGTTCGTGATCATGTCACCAATGAAAATACAGTAGCATTTATCAACAACGGAGAGATATATACTCAACCTATTGATAAGTCTGCAGAACCAACAAAAATACAAACTCCATGAGATATCAAAGATAGAAGACTAGAAATGCTCTGAATTACCGAAAATAATACAGTATTCTATACAATGAGGACGAACAACGGGCCTTTATGAGTCTATAGGAATGATGAACGTGTTGGTGACATACCTGATTTCGATACTCTCGAGAATCATGTCTTGTTACCTGATGGTACACTCACTCTTCAGCTCACGCTTCAAAACGGTCAGAAAATAACGAAACAAATAGATACAAGTAGCGAGCCAAGGTATAGATGAAATTGAACAGTAGCTGCTGTTTCAATTGCCCGTGCAGCTACTTTACGTGCTTTAGAAAGAGTTAATGGCCTCGAATGAGTGCTGTCAGTTCGGGATAATGCAATTGATACAAGAAATACAGAGCTACAAAATGCACAGGCAACAATAGCTCAGATGCAATCAGAAATTGCACGTATTAATTGAGCAAATACTGATTTGCAATGACAAATAGCTGATAAAGATGGAGTAATTGCTAATTTATCAAGTCGATGAACCGAGAGGATAGCTACTATAGATGGATTAGAAGGTAGGATCGACTGACTCACACGAATTATTTGAGCCTTACAGATTCGTTTCGAATGATTAAAAATGAGAAGTGTGGTATGATGAATAAGTACTGATGACTTCCTTGCTATAAAGAGATTGGTTGATGAATTACATGCTAAATCAACTACTAAATAGAGTTGTTCTATTATAGATAGTTACTTTTTCAGTATATTCACGAACGTTTCTGAAGGTATCGAGATCTTTTTGCTAAAAAATTTGCATTTCTCATAGTATGATATATACTGGACTCATAAGTTCGTCATGAACCATTTCTCTGTTTGGAGTCTCCGTGCAATAAGTACTGCTTCAGTGTAGTCGGAGGTATATAATAGGAAGTGAACGAGAGGAGAATCCGTTACATGCGTGATAGTCTCTCGTTTTTTTTATTTTTCGAAAGTAGATATGAGGAAGAGTTTTTTGTCCTTTTGGATCGATTCTTCTCGGATATGCATGGCGAATTTTTCTCCAGATCTCGTAATTCAGATAATCTCGAACTCCGTGGAACTATATGAGGATACATCTTTAGGCTGAGCATTCTTCAGATACCGTATAGCAGCGTCGAAAAATCGGAGCCTTCTCGTGCCATCTGTACGATCTCTATTGACTTCCAAATATTTCGAGAGAAATATAGGTCTCTTTTTCCCAAAACAAAAAGTCACTATTTTTGGATTTTGGGCGATATAGAGAGCGATAATCTTCTCGAGATGCGATTTTTTATAGGTAGAGAGCATGGAGCTACTTCTTCAGTATATTCACAAAAGTCTCACTCGGGATCGAGACTCGTCCGAATTGTTTCATCTTTTTCTTTCCTTCTTTCTGTTTCTCGAGGAGTTTGCGTTTTCGAGTGATATCCCCTCCATAGAGCTTCGCGGTGACATCCTTGCGCAGAGCAGAGATATCTTCACGAGCGACGACGTCATTTCCCACGACGGCCTGGATCGCGATCGTGAACTGGGCTTTCGGGATATTTTCCTTCAGCTTCTCGCATATTCGCCCTCCCAGATAGCGAGTACGACCTCGGTGTGCCATCATGGAGAAGGCATCCACAATATCCCCTGCCACACGGATATCCATCTTCACGATATCATCCTCCTGGAAACGTATCGGCTCATAGTGGAGGCTCGCATATCCTGACGAGAGGCTCTTGAGATCATCATAATAGTCGCCCACGAGCTCACTCATGGGGATCTCATAGTGGAGGATGACACGATTCGCATCGAGGTAGGTCTGATTTTTGAACACTCCCCTCCTCTCTTGGGCGAGGTTCATGAGATTTCCGATGTATTCATTCGGTGTGATCATCTCGACCTTGGCGATCGGTTCCTCGATATGGATATAGGTGCCAGGTTTTGGGAGGTCTTCAGGGTTCGATATCGAGAGATAGGTACAGGTCCGTCACTCACGCACAGTGAGCTCCCCTGCTGCACGAGGGTATTCTGCTACTTTGTTCCCATTTACCAGGACCTTGTACGTGACCTGAGGGCTCGTGATAATCACGTCCATATCGTGCTCTCGCCAGAGACGTTCCTTCACGATATCGAGGTGGAGGAGTCCGAGGAATCCACAGCGAAATCCATAGCCGAGCGCGGGTGAAGCCTCATGTTCCGCGACGAGGGATGAGTCATTGAGCATGAGCTTTTCCATAGCATCCTTCATCTTCGGATACTCATCCGTCTCGACAGGGAAGATCCCTGCATAGATATAGGGAGTGATTTTTTTGAATCACTTTATGGCATGCTTCGCTTCAGGATTCCCAGAAAATATAGTATCACCGACTCGAGCCTCGACGATAGATTTCAGTCCTGTGACAACATAGCCGATCTCTCCTTCATAGAGGACATCAGTTGGTGAGTACTTCGGTCGAAAGCATCCGACTTCGAGGGCTTCGATCCGAGCTCCCGTATTGATAAATTCGAGCTTGTCTCATTTTTTTATCTGTCCGGAGAAGAGCTTGAGATAGACGACGACTCATTTATAGGGATCGTACTGAGAATCGAAGATGAGACCCTTGACTGCTTGCCCCCCTGATAAGGGGGGTTGGGGGGTTTGCTCTGACGTTCAGGAACCAACCCCCCTGTCCTCCGCAGAAATAGTCGGACTTCCCCCCTTCTCAGGGGGGCTTACGGGTACAAAATTCGATGCATTATCGAGTTTTTTTGGCTCTGGTATGAGTCTGATGACTTCATCGAGGATCGTTTCGACATTCACCCCTGTTTTTGCTGATACGGGGATGATGTCTTCACGTTTACATCCGAGGAGATTCACCACCTCTTCACTCACGCGCTCGACATCGGCTGAGGGGAGGTCGATCTTATTGAGTACTGGGATGATCGTGAGATCATTCTCCATCGCGAGATAGACATTCGAGAGGGTCTGGGCTTCGATGCCTTGTGTCGCATCGACGACGAGGATCGCTCACTCGACGGATGCGAGGGATCGTGATACTTCATACTGGAAGTCGACATGTCCAGGAGTATCGATGAGATTGAGCTCGACTCACTTCCACTCCATACGGACGGGGGTGAGCTTGATCGTGATTCCTCGTTCTCGCTCGAGATCCATCTGATCAAGTGTCTGAGATTGGATTTCACGCTTTTCGAGCGTTCCTGTGATCTCCATGAGTCGATCAGCAAGGGTGGATTTCCCATGATCGATATGGGCTATGATACAGAAATTCCTGATGGAAGTAGGTTTAGGCATGGCGATAATATAGGGAAAATACACGAAAAGGCAATTTCGAATTTATTTTCCGAGTGATTGTGATATACTCTTTCGTATGTTAATTGTATGATGATTACATCATGTTTATGAAAAACTAGCTGATATACATCAGATTTTGTGAAGTATAAAATGTAGTTTAGAAATACACTGAGCTTTAGAAGAACAAAGATTGATTGTACCAAAAATAAGATGACTCATATGAGATATTCGATTATTTATTTCTGAGAAGAAATCAAGTTTGTGAGAAGTAGAAATGAGGGAATTATGAAATATCGCCAATGTATACGTACTACTCGGAAATCTTTTAGAGAATAGGAATATTAATAGCATAAATGACTTAAAGAATGCTAGAAATGTACAAGCTGTTATGGATACATACTATTTACAATTATTGTGGCATATGAGTATTCTTATAAATATATCAAAAGATCCTGAAATATGGTATCAAAAATACTGAAAGACGCTCCCTTGATCACTCTTCTGTATTCCATCGGCATTCCTTAATGAATATTTAGTATCTCGCAGAATTGAGTTTATTGGAGGCACGACCTTAGATCGGACTTTTGAATTTACCACTCCTTCCCCCCAGCAACAGTCCGAATAACTCGATATAGTGCATGAGGAATTCATCATCGAAAGGATCACTTCCATCCTCCATGAAGAGCATGATACTCCCGAGACAGTGTCCGTGAAATCTGAATGCATACAACGTAGCTGAACGAAATCGTTGAGTCTGAGCCATCGAGAGACTGCGAAGTCGTGGATCACTGATGAGGTCGAGTACACGAATAGGTTTCGATTTATTATAGGACTCCTCACAGATACTTCCTGTATAGGGTCGATTTGATTGACCATTTCTCATGGTTCCGAGTCAGTAGTCGGCAACAAGGAGGAGTTCCATCTTCTCACGATCAAGGATCCGGAGTCCACATCCTCAGACTCATGCGATATGGGCAACAGAATAGACGAAAAAGTCGTAGATTTTCTGGAGATCTGTATCATCACGAAAAAATAATCGTTCCATTTCCTGAAAGTACTCTACTTTTCGTTTGATAATACCATATTCTTTCACGGTTTGCATGAGGTACTCGTGTTTCTGTGCGATCATGTCTTCACTCTTCCTGATATGGGATATATCCCGCAGGAGTATAACACAGGTATCGGGCTCTTCTTTCGAGTAGATGATCGTGAGGATGAGTGAGAGTCGCTCACCATCTTTGCGTTTTCCGAGAACCTCGAGTTCACTATCCTCATCGACGATATTGTATATTTTTCTGATATCTTCATTCATGAATATTCATGCGAGGGATTTTCCGACTACTTCGCTTTCCTTGTATCCGAAGATGAATTTTGCTCCACGATTCCAAGACGCAATTTTCTCATTCTTTATCATGATGATTCATTGGAGTGATTGTCTGATGGCATCGAGGAGGATGGAATTCCCTTGCGTATGATGGGGGCTCGGAGTATGCATGATAAGTATTAGATAAGCTTCACGGAGTCTGCATTTTTCAGGATGTAGTCACTCTCTCGATAGATCCCATTCACATAGCCTCATTGTATCGTGTCGGGGAGTTTCGTGTGGATGGCTCGAGCGAAGTCCCTGAGTGAGTACGATTTTCTCAGGAGGATCATATCCATCTCAGGCGAGAGGCAGTAGATCAGTGGATCTGTGAAAGTCGGCCCCGAGATGGGATGTATATCGATGAATCGACCTGCATTTTTCAGTTTCGAGTATACATGATGTGCAGCGATCCCATTCTCAGCCTTTTCGTGCATCGATCGAGTGCGGATCTGGAGTTCTACTGGAAATGTTTTTCCTCATTTCGATGCATACATGAGACCGAGATGGAGACTCTGATAGCCATTGATTTTCGGGATACTGATATAGTCCTTGTACCGTGTGACATCGAAGGCATAGTATTTCCCGAGGTGATCGAGGAGCTCGAAACAATGACTCTCACTCCCCTCCTCGATAATCACGCGAAATGCAAAAATATCACGAATCGAACTGATTTTCATATCTTGTTTCGCGAGGATCTTCCCGTAGACGCTGAGGATACTCTTACGTCGACCTGAGACCATGCAGGTATGGGGAAATGATCTGAGAACAATCTTCAGTGCTCGGAAAAAGTCGTGGATGACGCTCCGTTCTGCATTGATCGAGTCGACCATCTGCGAATGGATATTTTTGTACACCCGTGCATCGAGGATCGATATGCAGAGTTCATCGAGGATGAATTTCTGTCTGTGGATATTGTACTTTTCGAGGAGGCCTGAGCAGAGGAGATTATACCTGTGAGCACAGATACGACGTTTGCGAGTATCCGTCTCATCACGGAGAAACTTGATAAAATAATCGAGATTCTTCATGAAGTCCCGTGGCGAATGATGGATGAGATACTCGATGTATTCCCTGAGATTCCGCTCATTCGACTTCCCTGGTCCGACTTCGAGGAAGAGTTTTTCGAGATAGTGAGATTTTTTTATTTTTTTCACGAAGAATGGAAGTGAGTATAAAAAATGTACACACAGACAGTGTCTATTTGAGTGGCTTTTGGTATTCTTGTATTATGCTTCTATATTTATTATACTCAGAAGAGAGATGGGCCCTATGAG
>JAYUQR010000106.1:0-8555 GCA_043756665.1 Candidatus Altimarinota bacterium
TGCTGATGCAGTATTCCTCTATTCTCGTCAAAAGAAGCGATTCCCATAAATACGCTCTTGTCGTCAGGAAAATGTAAAAAAATGCTTTTTCATTTTGAAAAAAGGTGCTTTTTTTTATAATCGGCGCATGTCATGATTCAAAACAAAAAAACTCACACACACACAGGTCAAAAAAGTGACTCCAAACGAGGAAAAACCGAAATGAAAATATCGTATTATTCGCTGGATTTTTATCTGACTCATATGTCTATCGAGCTCCGCATTTGCAGCGATTTTTCTGATGAATATCAGTAAGGATAATTCGAAATTCTGATCAGAAAATTTTCAACCAATTATTAAGAGTGATTTCCTCTCACTCAAAAAAGAGTGAACTATCAATATCCTTATCGCCGGGATCGGATGACAGTGACATGAATGAAGTGATCTCACGGATTCCATCATGCTCGCATCGCTCAATGGAGATGATAAGAAAGTGACACTCCTCTCGATTCCCCGAGACCTCTATGTCTCCTATCCTGAAGGGAAATGAGCCGGTCGCATCAATAACCTCTATGGTCTATGAAAGGCAAATGCCGTATGAGTGAAGTACCTCGCAGATAAGGTGACAGAGATAACTGGCCAACCGATTGATCATTATGTTGTCATCGATTTTACTGGATTCAAAAAAATAATCGATGTTCTTGGTGGCATCGAGATCGATGTTCCTGAAGATCTTATCGATCGCGAATACCCAGATGATAACTGGTGATATGAAACACTCAGTATCAAGAAGTGATTCCAGATCATGAATGGAGATATGGCCCTCAAGTATTCACGAAGTCGACACTCCACAAGTGATTTCGATCGATCGAATCGACAACAACTTGTCATAAAGGCAATTAAAAAGAACTTATTTAGTACTGACACGGCTATGAGTCCTACGAAAATCAGTTCCATATTTTCAACCGTCATGGACCATCTCGATACGGATATGAGTCTCGCGACTATGGCTGACACTATTTTTTCCTATCGATCCGTCGGTGAAGATGCTATAAAAATCCATACCCTGAATAATGAATGCATCTCCCTCAAACAGTGTATGACCTGAGCCTATCTCTATTCTCCGAGTCGAGATCTCTTCGATGGAGCATCGGTTATAATTCCTGAAAATGCACGAGTGAATAAACTCAGTTATTACTCAGATATACGACGTTTTGTGGATTTGATTTTTCGATTTCCTGATATTGCGACCTCTCAGGATGAGATCATACTCGTCTCAACAAAAAATAATTTCAAAATAACTCAGAGTATTGCCTTGAGCCTTTCGAAACTCGGAATCAAGATCTCAAATCGGCACCCCATCATCACGGCTACATGATCAGTAGGATTGAGTCATATCAATATTTATTGGCACCCGGAACTATCGATAGGCATCAATCCAGATTGAACCATGGTACAGGCACTGAAGTACCTCGAGGAATCGATACCCTACTCGATCGTAACGCATAATGAGTATGTATCCAATGATGGTCCAAAAATCGAAATAGTCGTCGGGGATGATATAGCTCACTATTTCTCATTCGTCACTCCGATCTACTATATCCCGACGTCTACATCCAGTACAACTGTATCCTGAGAAAATACTCTTTGAAGTGGGAAAACAAAAGAGAAAAATCCTATAAAAAGAGATATTCCGCCCGTAAAGAAGCCCGTTCAATGAAGTGCTTTTCAAGCAGTTATTCCAAGTACAATTTCTCCAGCCGATTCAATGCCTCAGGCTGGAGAATGGGAAGATTTTGGTGGTTAAGGTTTTTTCTATATACTGGCGAATATATCTACTCATACTATGAAAAAATATTCCTCCTTTCAAAAGAAAGAGATACGATCACCATTTTGGAAAAAATGAGTGAAGTGGTTTGGGATTTTTTTGATTTTAGCCGTTATTTGAAGCTTTATCTTTTGGATGGTATTTCTCAGAAGCATACCGTCAATAGAGTCTCTCGCTCGTGGCGACTATTTCCGAGAGAGTACCATCATATACGACAAGGATAAGAAGCCGATATATACCCTCTTCAAGGACGGGAAACGAACCTATATAGAGTATTCGAAAATCTCACAGTATATCAAGGATGCAATTGTAGCAACCGAAGATAAGACATTTTTTACCAATCCTGGGATCGATATCGTAGGAATCGGGCGAGCCGGAGTCAATTACCTCCTCGGAAGAACTCAGAAAATTAGCTGAACTTCCACGATATCACAGCAACTGATAAAAAATACTATCCTCACGAATGAGTACTCACTCAAGCGAAAAATACAAGAGGCTTACCTTTCCTATAAACTCAATAACGAATATACGAAAGAGAAAATCCTCGAAATGTATCTCAATGCCTTTTCCTTTGGGTATAATGCAAATGGTATAGAAGAAGCATCAAAAACCTACTTCTGAAAAAGCGCAATGGAAGTCTGACCCCTCTGAGCCAGTATCCTTGCCTCTCTCCCAAAATGACCGACATACTACTCTCCCTATAATCATCGAGATAGACTCATGGGAAGGATATATATCTACCCAATGAGTGATCCGACTCGAACGATAGATCTCGATACGTGGGAAAAAAAATGAGAATATAAGCAGTTCTACGCACCACTCAAATCCTATCTCAATAGCCTCATGATAGAAGGAAAGTGAACGAATGTCAGACTCTGCTCGGTGAAGGAATCTTATACACGTGATTCTCTCTATAGGCCCGATAGTGATGGATGTATCATGATCACCCATGATCAGCTTCTCGGATTTTTCGGTGATATCATCATTAAGAATACCATCGAAAGCTCAGGATCCACAGAAGACTATGCACTCGAGTATATTATCGGAAGAAAGGATTTCGTCGCTGGTCGCATGTTCGAGGAAGGGATGATCGATGGTGCCACCTTCAAAAAAATCGTCTATGACGGACTCGAATTCGAATTCAAGAAAAATATCTCTACGATCAAATATCCTTATTTTGTGATGTATGTGAAAGAGTATCTCGAAACGAAATATGGCAAAGATATCGACGTCACTTCATGACTCAAGGTCTACACCACCCTCGATCCGAAACTCCAGGACAAGGCGGAAGAAGTCCTCAGAAAACAGGTAGAGATCAATAAGAAACAATATGGAGCATCCAGTGCTGCTCTCGTCAGTATGGATAATAAGACCGGAAAACTCCTCGCGATGGTCTGATGACCGAATTATGACGATGAAGCAAATGGAGGAAACAACAATATGACTACAGCGCTGAGACAGCCTGGATCGAGCTTCAAGCCCTTCATTTATGGACTCGCAATCTCGAAGAATCCTATCGGAGCAGAGAGTCCTGTGGCAGATGTCGATACAAAATTCTGAGGATGGCATCCGAGCAATTATGATGGGAAATTCAACGGTATCATGATGGTGAAAAACGCACTTTCCTATTCTCGAAACATCCCTGCGGCAAAGATGTATTTTCTCGCTGGACAACAAGATGAGATTGTGAAAATGGTACGGACATTTTGAATAAACACGCTCAGAGATGAAAAAGATCATTCATATGGATGACCTCTCGCGCTCGGAGCCTGAGAAGTGAGGCCTATAGAGCTCATGCAGGCATACAGCGTCTATGCAAACCTCGGAATCAAGAGAGATCTCTATTTCATCGATAAGATCGAGGACTCAAGTGCTAACATCCTCGAGGAACATGTAGATAATTCAAAATGAGAAAATGTATTCTCCCCTACGGCTTCCTATATCATCGCGAAAATCCTCTCAGATAATGACGCCCGTCCTGAATCCACTTTTTGGAGAAACGCTCTCACTATTCCAGGAAGGCTCGTCGCCGCAAAAACCGGAACATCGAATAAGGAAATGGATAAAAAAGGTGACAAAATCCTTCCACGAGACCTCTGGACGATCGGATTCACTCCTCAGATCACGACCGTTGTCTGGGCAGGAAATGTCGACGGAAAAGAAACGAAGTGAAATTGTGATGGACTCAATTGTGCCGCTGCTATCTGGAAATGATATATGGAGTTTGCTCTCAAGGATCTCCCGAAAGAAGACTGGAAAAAACCAGAATGAGTATTTTCCTATACCATAGCGAAAGCGAGCGGAAAACTCGCCACAGCCAGTACGCCTGCTGATCAAAAAGTGTCAACACTCATGGCTGTAAAACTCACGGAATATGATGATGGAATGAAAGAAGAAAAAATCGATACATTGTGTAATGGGCCTGTTTCCGAAAATACTCCAGAGGCTTCAATTGCAACACTCTATATTCCGAGTGCAATCCCTATTATCGATGGGTATGATCCTGCATGGACTACTTGATTCCTCGCAGCCATCTGAGCATCGACAGGAAGTGGAAAGATAGAACGATCGAGCGCACCCTGTGATCGTCCATCTGGACCTGGTGATATCGTGATATCCCTTCAAACTGTTTGAATCAATGGAAATCTCGGTACAGAATGAAGAAAAATCCTCGAAGCTTCATGGATCGGCGATAGGATCATCACGAAGTTCGTCCTCAAGTCAGGTCAAGAAATCCTCGAAAATATCACCTATGGAACCTGAGGGAAGATGAATGGAAGTCAGAGATCAAGTATGAGTCTCAAGCAGTGAGAAAATACCTTTTTCATAGAACTCACAGATATATATGGTTATATATATACTGAATCCAAAACACTCATGATCGGAGAAGCAGGAACAAATCCATCATGAATATCAAAAGATCCGACTATCACAACAATGAATCCGAAAAATACCGATACAAGAATCACTCTCTTTGCTGGAGATAGCTTTAATTTACGATTTACAACACAGATCAGTACTGATGCCCGAGAGATCTCAGTTTCTATCGATGGAGAGTCTATACAAAATGCTACCGCATGAGAACTCTTCGTCATCCCTGTTGGGACAGCGGGGATTACTCCCGGAAATCATACACTCAAAATCAGAGTCATCGATGGAAATATGAAATCAGCAGAAAAAAATATTATTCTCACAGTTTTGAAACGGTAATTACTATTCATACTATCTATGCATTTTGACCATCTATCACTTTCCTATGGGGAACGTACTATACTTAGAGATATTTCACTGTCGATAGATCCAGGGGAATTTATTTTCCTGGTAGGTTCATCTGGAAGTGGGAAAACGAGCTTTATCCGCTCTATCATTTGAGCCATTGCCCCCAATAAGGGGGATATTACTACCAATGATGGGAAAAAATTACATTCTCTCAGTTCAAACGAGCTCCTCACCTATCGACGGAGCATCTGAGTGATTTTTCAGGACTTTAAGCTCCTGAGAAAAAAAACTGTAAAAGAAAATGTCGCTTTTGCTATGGAAGTATGCGGATACAGTGACGCGGTTATCGAAAAAAGGATACCGGAAGTTCTCTCTCAGGTGTGACTCCTTCAAAAAAAAGATAAATTCGTCGAGACACTCTCGGGTGGAGAACTCCAGAGAACGGCGATAGCACGTGCACTCATCCATCATCCGAGTATCATTATCGGAGATGAACCGACAGGAAATCTCGACCCGAAAAATGCCGAAGAAATCATCCTCCTCCTCGAGAAACTCAATAAGGAATGAAAAACTATTATCATCGCAACTCACGATGATCGTCTCGTCAATACGATGAAGCGAAGAGTTATCACCTTCAAAGATGGTCGACTTGTAAGTGATGAGAATCCATGAACCTTTACCATCTAACATGCTCATACAGAACGAATCCCTTTCGCGAAAGTTTATCACAAAATGAGCCTGGCTCTACTTTTTTGTACTCCTCTCAGCTCCGATCGGATACATCATCCGTATCATCCTCACGGGAGACCTCACTCCTGGTGAAGTTGGGATTATATTTTGAACGATTTCCCTCCTTGGTCTCCTCTGAACCTATAGTGATTTTTGACTGACCGAGAGTCTGAATTATTTTCTCCCAAAATATATCATAAAAAATGATTATGCCCGAGTAAAATACCTTCTCCTTATTACCTTTACAGTCCAGATAATTACAAGCACAATTGTCAGTATCTCACTGTATTTTTGAGCATCATTTTTAGCGAATCACTACTTCCACACCCCTGAAGCAAAATGAGTAATCGAAGTACTCTCATTATTTTTTATAGGGAGCCATTTACTCAATATTATATCCACCTTTTTGAGTGCCATACAAAATGTGAAGCTTCAAAAGATGTTAGATTTCTTTCGAATGGCAGTAACCGTTTTATCAGCCTGCATAATCCTATTTTCATGAACTTGATCACTTATTTACTATACATGGATATGGATTATCGGAATCTACTCCGCCCTTATAATAGGTGCAGTTATGTTTTATCACAAGTACTATAAAACGTACTTATACATACCTACCCATGTAGATCCCTCTCTGAGAAAAGATCTCATTCGATATTCACTCGGAACTCTTTTTTCATCGAATGTAGCGATTGTTATCCACCAAGTGGACATGCAATTTATCACGTATTTTCTCTGAGTTACCGATACGGGAATATACTCTATATATCTCTCATTGATAGGTATTCCATTTATCTTTCTCTGACCTATTATCAGCTTCCTCTTTCCGGTGATATCCGAAATGGGATGACGGTGAGATAAGAAAAAAATACAATCCATTTTTACCATCTTTTCTACACACCTTTCCATCATAATCGCTTGGATGGGTGCTATTTTCATGATATCGGGGAAAGAAATATCAGGATTTCTCTTTGGTCCCGCATTTCTCCCATCATGAGTCGCTCTCTACTATATTTCCCCGTTTCTCATATTTAATATACTCTTCCAATTACATTTCCAAATCCTTTGATGACTCTGACATGTACGTCAGCGTATAATTATACTTGCACAAACCCTTTTTGTTAGTATCGTCTTGAGCCTTATTTGTATCCTCGGATATAAGTATGGTTACTTATGATTCCCGAGCTGATCATCAGCAGCGTCATTTGCTGTTGGTGTTTCCTGGATACTCTTATGGTTTTTGAGCTATCGATCTGTGAGGGAATATGCGATTTGATTTGATTGGGAATACTTTCTGAAAAATATTTTCTGCATATGTCTCTATCTATGCTGATTTTATTTCTTGAAACAATCACTATCCGTAGATTTCTGATTCTCAGGACGACTCATCTATCTGCCGACAATTTGATTTGCCTTATTTTCCTCTTTCGCTATATTTCTTATACTCAATTTTGGTAGTATTCGTGAATTTATCACGATAATTAAGAAGGTGCGGAGCGGTAAGCTATAGTTCTATAATTTATATATATGATTCAGTTATTTTTGGCAGGCGCTGGATTTATCCTCTGGGCGATCACGGTAATTCTATTTTACTATTCGAACTGGTATAGTAGCATCACTCATATCGAGAGTGCGAGTGGATTTACTGGCTACCTCATATTCATGTGAGTTCTCTATATTGCCTATAAGGTATATATCCTCTTCATCAGTCCGAAGAAAGAACTCCGCTTCTGACTCTTTTCTATTCTCGGATTTTTTCTCCTTCATCTCCTAATCATTTGTTGATTCTATTCGAGTTTTGCTGAGGTATTGCAGAGTCCTTTTATGAATGGTGCCAATGCATCGAGTCTTGTTCTCTTTTTTCATATTATTTCTCTCCTTCTCTACCCTGCCTTCCTCGTTCTGATAACGCGCAGTATCGGTTTCACACTCCTGAAGGCGATACCATCACTCGACTGGAAAACTGAAGATATGAGGATCCGAGTTCCCGCAGAGATCAGTCTCTGATTTCTCATCTTTAGTACGATTCTCTTTGGTATATCCTATTTCTTCGGTTTTGTTATCGGATCACTGATCACGACACTCATCATATCGGTATGCCTCTGAATCCCTGGACTCAGAGAAACCTACTATGATATCACAACTCGAAAAATACACATAGAGAATCACGATATAAATGGGTCTTTTAAGGATGGCCTGAACTTAAAACTCCTCTCCATAGAATTCTGAATGTTTTTTATCAGCTTTGTCCTCTCAGTCTCCCTCATCAATGCACTCAGACCCATGCCGATAGGTTGGGATGATCTGGGCGTCTATATGAATTTCCCGAAGATCATGGCGAGTTCACATGAACTCCTCGTCTGAGGATGACTCTATGTATGGCAACTTCTCACAGCAACAGGGTTTCTCTTCTCCTATAATGCTGCCCAGGCATTCTATGTGAATCAACTCGGAGGCATCCTCTCTATCTTCGCCATCATCTCTGTTCTCTCATATATCTTCCAGGAAAAGGAGAAAAAATCACTTCTCGCTCTCCCCGTTCTCCTCGCAGCAGTCTACTATGCTATCCCGATGACGGTATTCCAGCAGGCAAAAGATATGAAACTCGATCCGGCACTGATGTTTTTCAGTGTCAGCGCCTTCTGAGTCCTCTTTGCCTTATGGAAGAGTACATTCACGAATACCAATAAAGTATATGCCATAATCGCCCTCGCATGACTCCTCACGGGATTCGCCTTCTGAGTGAAGGTCACGACCCTCATGCTCCTCCTCGGGTGACTCGGTCTGATTGCGTATAGAT
>JAYUQR010000107.1:0-8488 GCA_043756665.1 Candidatus Altimarinota bacterium
TAACAGATTGTATCTGTCATTCCTGCGAATGCAGGAATCTAGATTCCGGGACTTCGCCCGGAATGACAAAGATGGTGTTATTTAGGTTTATACACTATAATAGAGATCATTTTTTTCTTCCGCTCAATTCTTTAATTTTACAGAGACTCCTATAGGTGAACTGACAAAGAAAAGAGAGGATAAAGATCCTCTTCAGCTTTTTCTATCTTAATAGTGAGTCAAAAATTTCCATTCTGATAAAAGTATACTCTCACCAACAACTCACATTTCTAGTACGTCAGATTGAGTCCGAACTGGAGCTTCCCGAGATAGTCCCCAGATAGGATATTCACATTTGGATTCACCCCATACTTCAATCGATATATGAAGGTATTTCTCTGGCCAGATTGATCGATATTTTTGGCTATATTCGCGAGTGTCTGCCCAGTTCCATGGGCTGTTAATGATCCAGAATAACTCACTCCATTATAGAGATCATATCCCCATCCATCGGTCCCATTCCAGACCGTGATCGTTCCACTTCAGAAGATGAGGTCTTGCGTCCTGATCATGGAGAGGTTGATCCCGGCTCAGACAGTTTGCATGGTTATGATGAGCTCACCACTGCCGAAGCTCGTAATATTCGTCTGACCTCCTCCTATATCATAGAGAGGGGCACTGATCGTCCAAGTGATCGCATCGACGAAGAGGGTCGTACTCTGTGTTGCCCGATTCGCACTGGTATCACTGACAATCTGATCGAATCGGTATTTCCCGAATGGCAGATCCGTGATCTGGAAAGTCCCTGTACTACTTGTCGCGGAAGTGAGAGTCGCATAGGTTCCTGCGAGATCGGTTACATTCCAGGTCGATGACCCAGTATTCCAGGAATATATCCCGAGAGCGACAGATCCAGTATTGATCGCAGACCCTGTATCTGCATAGGAAAAACTATAGGAAAATGTTCATTTTGGTATCAGTGTCCCACTCGCGATGTTCGCATTCGATATGACAGGTGGAGTCGTATCGACACTGACTATTTTTGCGAAAGAGACAGAGTGCATATCAGCGATATTGAGAGAAAAATCCCAAGTATTCGTTCCGGTACTGTAGGTTCCTGTATAGGCAACGGTTCCTGTGACGAATGTGCCATCTGCATCGGTGAGGAGCATGAGAGGTGCGACAAAACCTCCCGCAAGCGCACTGGCTGGATAGGAAATATTCACCGTTCCGAGGTCTCCATTTTTTTCCTGGAATTGCCATATACGAGAAATACGTTGGTATCCAGTCGGTGCATCTGTCCCAGTGAATGCTGATATCTGAGCACCATCATGACCCCACATGAGTGCCATACGGTTGGTGGCGATACTCGATTTCCAGCCGATAATATCTCCAGTATTTGTCACCGACTGTGATCGGAGCTGACTCAGTCCACTGGCATCATCTCGACCAATACCAGCTATATTATTTTTATTCACTCCCGCACTCGCAGCATTCCATATGATACTCGCATTCGAGAGTATGTAGTCTGTAGCAGACGTTTGATCGAGAGTGATACCGTATTTTACCGCGAGGTACGACTCGACTTGATTCTGTTGAGATAGGGTTATCGATGTCGGGTAGATGATCACCTCAGCAACATTCGTGAGGGTAGAGTTCGTATTCCCAATGCGTCATATCCCTATGTTGTTCACAGTAAATTGACTGGTATCTCCACTCGTCAAGAGTGATTGTCCGTTCGTATATCCAGTCGATGCTCATGCGACTTGACGTATGGTAGAGGTAATTGCTGGAGTGTCTGGTGACCTACGGTTTGCAGCACTATAATATACAGTATTTGTGTAGCGCATCCATATATCAGTCGTGGGAGTAGTAGTCCAGGAACGAGCCTTGTTCGTCACCGTCTGTGTCCCCATGAGGAACTGTCATCATGTGCCGATACGAGAAACGACGAATATCGAATTTGCTCGAGTCGGGAGACTGAGAGTATTATTCGTATTGAGTGATGCGTTATTGAAGAAGAGTGTTGCATTTCCATTGAGTGCATTCACCGGATCGTAGGTAACAGTACCGAGTCCCGTTACGGCATTCGCAGCAGCACCGAGAGTTCCACTATTGGTCCAGGTGGTGATAATACACCCTGGAGTTGTGCAGTTTGTTCCAGTATTTGCTCGGAGCCAGAGCGTACCACCAGCGACTCATCCTGGTGTAGCTGTAGCTGCACCACCGACGACACTGTTTATGGCGAATGCTGTATTATTAGTCACATTGGAGTCTCATGGATTGGATATCGCGACGTCGAATCTGACACTCGTCCCACTCGCAGCGAGAGTCGGTGTTACGGGAATCCTGACCGTATCCGTACCGAGAGATGCAGCTATTGCAGTGGTTTTGGTACAGGTAACCCCCGTTCCTATCTGTGCCCCACATGACCATCCATTATCAGAAAATGATGAGGTAGGCCCTGTTATATCCGCAGGGACCGTAAGCACGACGGTATGGACGCCACTCGAGGCGATATTTCCTGCATTTGTCACGGTGATCGGGAGCTGTGAGAGGAGATAGGTCGTGAGAGGTCATTCTGGTTGTCCGATACCTGGGATGAGATCGGGAACATTGGCTGCCACATAGGGGAGGACTCTCCACTCTGTAGAGCCACTATAAGTGACGTTTGCACCCGTTCAGAAGTCCCAATTCACTCAAAATCAAAAATCGGCAGTCGTATTCTGTATAGTATTCGCAAAATCAGTTCCTCCCGTGATACGTGTTGCCAGTGTGCTGTAGACTCATGCCTCATATCCCGTCCAGGCTGGACCACTGAGATATCGAAATGCAGAGAGGACATTCGTTGTATTATCATAGACTCCCATCGTCTGCCCACCGTTCATCGTATAGTAGCCGACATCGTTCGTATCTGTACCAGCCACAGCACTATCATTCGCCATATAGAAACGAATATTTTCCGTATTTCCTGTTGGCACGATCACACGATAATTCCAGGTAAAGTACTTATTCGGAGCGGTATAGGACCAGTCAATGATAAGCGTATATGTGAGACTTCACACGACTCGAGTCATGGTCGATGTCGCAGTATAGGTATTTCCATTTGTTGACCCTGTAGTGGACTGGGTCGACCATGCAGTGGCCGTCACACCATCCACTCCATTTCCATATGTGGTTGCACCGATCCTGAGCATTGCCCAGAGTGCTGGGAGACCACAACCCGTTGCTGCGGGATTCCCTTGATAGATCTGAGTGAGATTATTATAGTAAATCTGGAGCTGTGCACAGTCTCCGATGATGAGTCTGAGATCATTGGACCCAGCAGTACCACCACTCGGATTCATCGTGAAACTCGAAGCACCACAGGTATAGAATATAATCTTCCCTCAGCGAACGATCGCGGTATTCCCGGGTTTTGTCGCAGTTCCATCCGGATTACATCCAGAATCTCATGCAGATGTGAGTCCAGCAGTATTGAAATCTGTATCTCCCGCATGCAGGACAAAAATATCGAGCCCTATTCCGTCGGACATATTCGGCGTATTTACCGTGATTGCAACTGGTTTTGAGAATATGAGGTGTTCTCACTCAATCCCGAACTCGAATGCAAAAGGACTGATCATTCCACTGTCGAAAAGGACTCATTTCTTCCCACGTTTCATCTTCTCCATGATTTTCTTCACGGCTTTTTCCTTATTCACGGCGGATATCTCATGGATACCGATCGCACTTGGATTGATTGTACGTTTATTTTTCTCCTGTATCAGCGTTTCTCCTTGGAGATTTGTTTCGATGCTATTTTTTTCCATTCAGGCGACAGTGTTTCTCATTCGAGCTGGTTTTTGAAGAGAAAAATCCTTCATCATCGCATCAGGAGCATCGAGACTGGATCTGAGTGGAGGTTCTTTCGTTTCTGTACTCGTGGCGACATAGGTTCCACGATCAGCCATCAGTGATATGATGGATTCTGATGCCCCATCCTCATCGAGTTCTACACTGAGGGTTTCCTGACTGGCTTTGACCTCATTTGGATTCATGTAGTAGCTTGGGAGCTCTTCTGGACTATGCATGAGGGAGATCTCATCCGCGAAAATACTTTCCCTCAGCGAGGAAAAGAGAAGGGCAATAAGGAGGATGAGGGCGGGGAGTCTTCGAAAAATCTTCATATATGCTCACTCTAGCATTCCTCATGTCCGAACTCAACTAAAGCCCGACATTTTCCGGAAATTTTCTATTGACCATGGGGTATATTATTTCGTATTACGAAATCTCATTATTTTCTCCAGGTTTCCTCGATGATCCGGATGCAATTCGGAACAATATCGGTCGTGATGCGTTTCACATACCCAGGTATTCGCGTCGAATCCGTGATATAAATGAGAAATCCATAATTGACACCGCGGGATGTCAGGGAGAAGATATGCGCATGCCCTTCGCCGAGAAACCCAGATACCTGAGTATAGGGGGTGTTGATATAGAGTTGCATATCGATCTTCTCATTGACAGGCGCTGATCAGAGGCTTGATCGATACTTCAGAGAATACACATCTTCGAGAATCTCATGACGTTCGACCCAGAGAATTTCAGGAAGCGCGAATATTTTTTTGAGCGTATCGAGCATCTTCGGGATCGATCGAGCTGGATCAGATTCGATCGTATCCGCGAGGGTATAGTCGATCGTGCGCTCTATATTGGCTTCATGGATACGATCATTGGTCGTCGAGAGACAGGCGCGCATCAGCATCTCCCGAAAGTGTGGATAGATCATCGTCATATGGGAGATATTCTTCGCATCGTAGATATAGGCCGTTCCCCTCGACTCTGCGACGATCTTTATCGGTTTTTTGAATGAACCAAAAAATACTCATTCACCGACGGTACTCGGAGCATCTACCTGACCGACTTCATGGAGTGTTCCAAATGGACTCACAGACCAGACCGTATACCATCCGTTCGCGAAGAGATAGAGGATATGATTCGACTCATGATCGAGCACGACATCCCCTGGTTTATAGATCCTTTTTTCGATATTATGCGCCTCAGATATCGAGAGGAGTGATGCATAGAGTGATTTTTGTAACATATTTTTTGAGTTTAGAGCAGATCATTGATCATATTGACTCGGTCCTGATCGCGTACATACTGATCCACGATATCTCGAGAGATATGACCATTCTTATAGTGATCGATGATCGCATCATCCATGAGGATCATCCCATCCTGTTTCGATATTTCGAGGATCGAGTACATATGCTGCGTCTCACCACGGATGATGAGATTACGGATAGAGTCATTATTGAGCATAATCTCTCGAGCAACGATCCGTCCAGTCTGGTCTTTTTTCGGGAGGAGCGTCTGAGAGATGATTGCTGAGAGTGCGAGTGCGAGCTGTGTACGGATCTGATTCTGTCATCCTGCAGGAAAAGACTGGATAATACGATCGACGGTCTGGACAGTATCGTTCGTATGGAGTGTCGATATGACGAGATGACCTGTTTCGGCGAGTGTTATAGCGGTTTCGATCGTCGCAAGGTCTCGCATCTCACCGACGACGATCACATCTGGATCTTCTCTGAGAACTGATCGTATTCCATCGGTAAATGTGTCGAATTGTTTCCCGAGTTCTCGCTGATGGACGAGTGACTTCTTATTCTCATAGACGAATTCGACGGGATCTTCGAGGGTGATAATATGTCGTGAAGAATTCCTATTGATATACTCGACCATGGCTGCCATGGTTGTGGATTTTCCACTTCCAGTTGGTCCAGTGACAAGTATGATTCATTTCTCATGATGGGTGAGGTCGAGGAGACTCTTCGAAAGGAGAATCTCTTCGGGTTCAGGGATCCTCGATGGAATCGTTCGAAATGATATACAGATTCCCTTAATAACTCGAGAGATATTGACACGGAAACGACAATTTCATCGTTCGAACGAGATATCGAGCGTTTTTTCAGTAAACGGACGAGATATGAGAATCTCACAGACTCCAGCAATATCACTTCCTGATACTTTGCCAAATGCCTCTACTGGAACGATAGATCAAACTTTATCCCGTATATATGGGTAGTCATTGGGAGTCAGATGGAGATCTGAGATGGCATTTTTGATGATATCATCGATCAGATTGAGAAATTTCTGGAGTTCCATAGGGAAAAGGAGTGAGAATACAAAAAATAGATATTGATTCGACAAGACCATCGGATAACTGAGAGTATACTACCATATGTATTATGGCTCGGTCAAAATTTATGAATAGATGAATTACTATTCACGGGTATAATATATTTTGATACGAAGAAGTTGATTTCCTTCGGCTTTTGTATATCTTTTCTCTATGAAGTGTATTATCGGTCTCGGGAATCCTGGAAAAGAGTATGTCCATACTCGTCATAATATCGGGTATATGATGATCGATCTTCTTCGTAGGAACATGGATTTCGGTGAGTGGAGTGATTCGAAGTTCCAAGGTATCGTATCGCTTGGTTCTTTTGCTGGAGAGAAGATACTCCTCCTGAAGCCAACAACCTTCATGAATCTCTCTGGACAAAGTGTTTCGAGCCTTACACACTTCTATAAGCTCGATCCTGCTCGAGATGTTCTCATATTATCAGATGATATCGACATGGATTTTGCGAAAGTACGTTTTCGTACCAAGGGAAGTCATGGGGGGCAAAATGGACTACGAAGTATCATCGAGTGCCTCTGATCAGATGTGTTTTCTCGGATCAAAATCGGAATCGGACGAAATACGAATTACAGTGTGAGTGATTGGGTCCTCTCGAAATATACAGCCGAAGAACTCAAGATCATCGAAAATGAGGTATATCAGGAAGCAGAAAAATACATACACACATGGCTATGAGACTCGACATCTTCCTCGTAATACATCATCACTATACGCGAAATAAAGCACAACAACTCATAGATATAGGGCTTATTTCTGTGAATGGAGTGAAGAGATTGAAGGCATCTTATACAGTTGAAATTGAGGATAGTATCACCGTATGAGAAGATAAGCGTATACACTGGGTGTCTCGAAGTGCTGCAAAACTTGATGGTTTTCTTGAGGATACCCCGGATATCTCTCTACTCTGAAAAAATTGTCTTGATGTTGGTTCATCGACCTGATGATTCACTCAGGTACTTCTCGAACGATGAGTGAGACATGTCGATGCGGTTGATGTTGGGACGGATCAGCTCCATTCCCTCTTGAAAGATGATTTACGAGTCATGAGCTATGAACAGACGGATATTCGTGATTTTGCAAGACGTTTTCCCAGATCTTCTAACTATGATGTCATCGTGTGTGACGCTTCATTTATCTCCCTTCAAGATATTTTTGCGAGTATTCTCGGACTCGCATGATGTCATACGGATATGATTCTCTTGTGGAAACCGCAGTTCGAGGTGGGTCGAGAACATCTCAGAAAGACAGGAGTTCCGAAAAGTGAGAAGGTTATTTTCGAAAGGCAAAAAGTATGGGAAAACTGCATCCAAAATAATACATGCATCATCCTGCAAAAAGAGAAATCAACCCTCACTGGAGAGGCAGGGAATCAGGAGTGGGTATATCATATTTGCAAATCAGAAAATTATAAATAATATATTCTCACTATTGTATTATCCTCTCTCCTATGGGACGCTGACCGACCGTAGCCGGACAAAAAGAGGCATGAGCCAAGGCAAAAGCCAAACTCTACACTATCCACTCGAAACTCGTATCGATTGCCGCCGAGTGAGGTCCAGATATCCATACCAATACTCTCCTCGCTGATGCGATCACGACTGCGAAACGCGCAGGAGTCACGGCAGATGTTATCGACCGGGCTATCCGTCGCGGAGCCTGACTCGATAAAGACAGTATAAAAGTCGAAGAAGTCTATTATGAGGGATATGCTCCAGGAGGAGTCGGCATCATCCTGCGGGCACTCACGGATAATCGCAATCGTACAGCCCCCAGTGTTCGACATATTTTCTCATCCTATGGAGGGAATCTCGGTGAGACATGAACGGTTTCGAATTTCCTCTTTGATTATAAGTGAATCATCCGTCTCGAGAACCATGGTTCTCATGAAGTGATTGAAGAGATCATCCTCGAGAGTGATGCTGAGGATTATACACTCACGGAAACGACTGCAGAGATCATCGTCGATCGGACAAAGATCCCAAATGTGAGAAAAAATCTCGAAAAGGCAGGTTTCACGCCGCAGAGAATCAGTCTCGAATACATACCGAAGAACTTTATAGAGGTGACAGACTTCGATACAGTGCTCAAGATCTATAAGATGCTCGAAGCATTCGCGGATGATGAGGATATCGAGACCGTCTGGAACAATGCTGAGATATCAGATGAGCTCTGGAAACAGGCTGAGGAATTTATCGAGTCGAGAAAGTTCAGAACATAAAAAATGTAACTGCTCACTAGACCCTCCTAAGCAAGTGATGTTCGCAGTTCATGGTACTTCGTAAAAAAGTTATCTGGGTGTTTTGCTTTGAGAGAAAG
>JAYUQR010000108.1:0-8435 GCA_043756665.1 Candidatus Altimarinota bacterium
AATAAAAAAGCCATAGAGTATATAGAAGGGGATGATATGCCTCTCGAGAAAAACCCGCTCGAGAATCTAGCAAAAGATGGTGAACTCATGACGTATAAGCATCACGGATTCTGGTATGCGATGGATACGCTCCAAAATAAAAATACTTTGGAGTGATGGTGGTCAGAAAATAAGGCTCCTTGGAGAATCTGGTAAAGTCTATGATCAATTTAAATAAACGAATTTTCATAACGTGAGTCACTGGATTTGTTGGTGCCAACCTCTTGCATCGACTTGTTTGAATGTGAGCAAGTAATATTCATGTATTGATTCGAAAAGATTCCGATTCAAGGAGGATTACCACAGTCCTTGATAAGATAACAGTTCATACTTTTTCTCTGGAAAATCAGGAAGAGACGCTAACGAAAATCAGAGAGATACGCCCTCAAATTCTATTTCATATTGCTGCAGCGGGCACTGCTGTAGGAAGGGCTCCTTTTACCATCGATGAACTTATACAGGCGAATACACTCGGGACAATACATCTGATAGATGCAGCGAGTGGAGCTGGTTGTGAATGTTTCATACAGACAGGATCGAGTTCTGAGTATGGGCAGAAGGATCTTCCGATGCGCGAGAGTGATATTCTCGAGCCGAATAATCTCTATGGACTCTCCAAGGCATGAGCTACACAATATGCTTCGTATATAGGAGAGCTGAAGAATTTTCCGATTGCAACATTCCGCCCATTCTCAATATATGGACCACTTGAAGAACCGAAACGACTCATTCCAACACTCATTCGAAAATACCTCTCATGAGAGGTTCCTGAGCTGTCCACTCCGCACTCAGTTCGGGATTTTATATACATTGATGATGTGATTGATTCTTATCTCGAAGCTGATAGAGCTGTACTTCATCCAGGAGATATTATCAATATAGGTGGATGAATTCAGTACTCAATTGGCACAGTCGTCAGTTTCATACGGGAGATTACAAACTCACAAATAGAACCTCAGTATGGACAACAAAAAATAAATCAGAATGAGCCTACCTCTTGGGTTGCCGATAATGAAAAGATGCAAACAGTCTTATGAATACACCCACGGCCTATGAAAGATTGATTATTAAGAACAATCGAATACTATAGGAATGGATGAATCTAAACCAGATAACCCTTACCCACTTATTTTACTCAATATTATGACAACACCATTTGTACCCAATTGATCCAATGCGAATCGGCATTCCAAGAAAGATATGGACTCATATGCACTGGTAGAGAGAGCATTTGAGAATTCAGAACTCAGAGTTTTTGATAAATTGGAAGCATTCTCTCGTTTTGTTCCCAAGAGAAGTCTGGCACGATTTCTTGTAAAATCAGAACTTTTTAAGAAAATTATCGACATCAATGGTTCTATTATTGAGTGTTGAGTATTTAATGGTGCTGGACTTTTTACTTGGGCTCAGTTGAGCAGTATTTATGAGCCAACCAACCACTCGAGAAAAATTATTTGATTTGATACATTTGAAGGATTTCCGAGTGTTCATGAAGAAGATTCGAACACAGATAAGAATCATGCCAAGGGAGATCTCCTCGGTGATACTCTTGATGCCTTCACTCTCTCTATCGATAAGATAAATTCAGAACGTTACCTCGGTCATATCAACAGTATTCAGCTGGTACAGGGGGATTTCATGGTCAAAAGTGAGGAATATCTCAAGGCAAATCCGCACTTACTTGTTTCGCTTATGTATTTAGATTTTGACCTCTACGAGCCAACAAAGAAAGCATTAGAAGTATTTCTTCCTCGTATGAGTAAGGGATCAGTTCTCTGCTTCGATGAACTCAATTGTTCGAATTTTCCAGGAGAAACAAGTGCACTCCTCGAGTCGCTCAATATCAATAACTATAGTATCCAGAGATTTCCGACAGATCCGTGGATTTCCTATATTGTACTCTAGTATCTAACCCTTGATTGTATGGATTTAGTGTCATCGAGTAGAGCTGTTCGTCGTACTATTGTGCGGATGATTCATAAATCGAAGAGTTCTCATATCGGTTCTGCATTGTCGATGACTGATATTCTGGTCTATCTGTATCTGCAATTCATGAGGCCAGATGATAAGGTAATCGTGAGCAAATGACATGGATGATCTGCTCTCTATGCTGTTCTTGCAGAAATCAACGCCATAGATAAAGATTGGCTCATAGAGAATTACTGTCAGAATGGAAGTAAATTCTGAGGACATGTCACCTATGGAAGTGTTCCAGAGGTTCATGCTACAGGATGATCACTCGGGCATGGTCTCCCTATTGGCTGTGGTTTTGCTCTTGCAAATACCTCACGAAATGTCTTTGTAGTCACGGGTGATGGAGAGCTCAATGAGTGATCGAACTGGGAGTCAGCGATGTTTGCCTATCATCATAGGCTCTCGAATCTCGTATGGATTATCGATAGGAACTGACAACAATCATTCGGCCCTACCGAAGAAACACTCAAAATCCATGATCTTTCAGGAATTTTGACCTCATTCGGTTGGAAGGTCCAAACTATAGATGGAAATAATTTCTCTCAATTGGATGCAGTTTTCCAAAATCTCAGCACGGAATACCCAAATGTCATTATTGCAAATACGATCAAAGGAAAGGGAATATCCTTTATGGAGTGAAAGGTAGAATTTCATTATCGACCACCAACAGATCAGGAGCTTGATATGGCTTTACAGGAGTTATCTTCTAACTAATCATATTTCATGCGGAATACTATTATCAATGCTATAGGTAAAAATATGGAGCTAAATCCGAATATATATCTCCTCACTGGAGATCTCGGATGGCCATTTTTCTTTGAATTTTTCCAGAAGTTTCCCGATAGGTGTATCAATGTGTGAATTTCAGAGCAGAATATGATAGGAATGGCTGCATGACTCGCACTCGAGTGAAAAAAAGTATATTGCTATTCCATAGTACCATTTGTAACGATGCGTCCGTATGAGCAAGTTCGAGTAGATATATGTTCACATAATCTTGATGTAACTCTTATCGGAGTCGGGGGAGGTATGGCATACGGAACTCTCGGGAATACGCACTATGGTATCGAGGATATCAATATTATGCGATGACTTCCCAACATGCAGATCTTCTGTCCAGTCGATAAGATAGAGATGATCGCTTGACTTGACTACCTTGAGAAACATCCAGGCCCTACGTATATACGACTCAATCGCGGGGGAGAACCAAATATTCTCGAATCTATAGAAGTTGGTGATATATCGAAGGGGGTTCCGATTATTCAGAATGGAAATGATATTGTTCTTTTTTCCACTTGACGTATATGAGTCACAGCAAAGGAAGTAGCTGAGAAACTCTCAAATGACGGACATAAGGTATCACTTATTAGCATTCCTCTGGTGAAGCCTCTAGATGCAAAAACCATCCTTTCATATATTCGACAGAGCAAGGCAGTATTTACTATCGAAGAACATACGATTTATGGATGACTCTGAAGTGCTGTGGCAGAAATTATAGCTGAGTCGAACCTCTCTATTCGATTTAAGCGCATAGGCATTCAAGATCAGTTTTTCTATACAGCAGGAGATCAGGAATATATGAGACAAGTGGCAGGAATTGGAGCAGATTCTATCTATACTACTATTACTCACGCTCTATAGGTATGCCACATTTCTACTCCTGAAAAACTATTCTCATCACTGGTGCTACTGGGTTCAAGTGAGCTTGGCTCTCTCTCTGGCTCCACTCACTCGGTGCCAAGGTCATCGGCTACTCACTCCCTCCGAGTACAGAACCCAATCTTTTCACGCTCCTTTGACTCGAGCAATATACGACTCAGATTTTTGGGGATATCAATACTCTCTCCGAGCTCCAGAATGTATGTGACACCCACAAACCTGAGATGGTATTTCACCTCGCGGCCCAAGCACTCGTTCGTGAGAGCTACCGAGATCCTGTCTGGACATTCCAGACGAATGTGATGGGAACAGTGCATGTCCTTGAAGCGGTCCGTCAGACTGAGAGTATTAAGTGAGCTATATTTATTACGACAGACAAAGTATATGAGAATCTTGAGACCATGCGACCATACCTAGAGACAGACAGACTCGGATGACATGATCCATATAGCACCTCGAAAGCCATGGATGAGCTCGCGATAGCTTCGTATATGCGGTCGTTTTTCGCACACTGAGAGAAAAAAATCGTCTCTGTCCGTGCTGGAAATGTAATTTGAGGGGGGGATTGGTCGGCTGAGCGACTTATCCCAGATATTATTCGTGCCTTTGAAAAAGGAGAATCAGTAACTCTTCGTAATCCAGAGTCTGTACGTCCTTGGCAGCATGTTCTTGAGCCACTTTCCGGATATCTCATGATGGGCGAGAAGATATTCCAGAATGACAAGTATCTATGAGCTTATAATTTTGGTCCAGATATCTCAGATACGATGCGAGTCGAAGATATCGTGAAGAAAGCGATAGAAATCCTTGAAAAGTGAGAGTATATAATCCAAAAAGATGAAACAATGCACGAAGCTGGACTCCTCCTTCTCGATAATACAAAGTCAAAATCACTTCTGGGGTGGTCTCCGAGATTTGGCATCGACACTGCACTTCGAAATACCTTCGAGTGGTATCGTGCCTATACGGAAGGAAAGGATATGAAAAAACTCTCCCTCGCAGAGATAGAGGGATTTACATCCCAAGGATAGGACATATGAAAAGAGAAATCCAAAATATTCCTTTTTTTCACTCATTTGATCCTCTTGTAGGAAGACTCATTCTTCGATGAGCGACTTACATTCCTGATGAGGTTTTTCAGTTCGCAAAAGAAATCAAGATACTGGATATTACAGGTGGATCTGTATCCGAGCTCCCACCAGACTTTCTATCCCTAGATAATCTTTTTACAGTATTTTTCTGAGAAAATAATTTTCGAGAATTTCCCCAAATACTGTCTCAGTGTAAAAATCTCAAAATTATCTCTTTCAAAAATGGAATTCTCGAAAATATCACAGAAGACGCTTTTCCAGAATCTCTCGAGTGGCTCGTCCTCACAAATAATCCCCATCTTCAGAAAATTCCTCATTCGATCGGGAAACTTAGATCTCTCCGAAAGCTCGCACTCACGGGAACGAGGATATCCACTCTTCCCGAGAGTCTGAAGGAGTGTATACATCTCGAATTTCTTAGACTCTCAGCATGCCAGTTTACTACTGACTTTCCAGAATGGATTCAAGATTTTCCGAAGCTTGCATGGTTCGCTGGTGCAGGGAATCCTAACTCCATAATATCTACTGAAGTTAGCAGTACCTATGAATTCGATCTCAGTGATATTGTGATCGATGAGAAGATCAATGAGAGTCAGTCAAGTGTTGTTTCGCTAGCACATCTTCGATCGACGAGTCAATCTATCGTTGTCAAAGTTTTTAAAGATCTCATTACGAGTGATGGCTTCCCAATGGATGATATACGAGCTTCCTTCGCTCTTGGTCAACATCCAAATATAGTCCACATGCTCGGGAAGGTTCGATGAGGAGATACTCCCACCCTTGTATCAGTACCGATTCCAGAAACTTATACTAAACTCTGACTCCCACCGACTCTCGAGAGCTGTACTCGTGCCACCTATCCGCCAGATGCTACGTTTAGTATAGACTTTATTATCAGAGTTCTCCGAGATATTGCCTCAGCGGGTGCTCACATACATGCACGGGGGATATCTCATGGTGATCTCTATGCACACAATATTCTCGTTGATCCATCGGGTAATGCTATCCTCTGTGATTTCTGAGCTGCGACTTTTTATGATTCGAGACTTCATCCTGAATATGAAATGTATGATGTACGTGCTTTTGGATATCTTACGGAAGAACTTCTCGATCGAGTAGATAAGATCTATCAATCCGATAATAGGATAGTGAGACTTAGAGGGATTCACGAGAGATGTAATTGTATTTATTGATGAGTACAGTTCATGCTTCGAGATATTGAAAGACTCCTCACGAGAGAGGAGTTTAGATAATAGACAAGTTACCTAATAACTTGACTTTTCATAGAAATAGATACAATAGTTCCATGCTCAATATACAACTTCTCCTCTCAAAAGACGACTACACTCTCTCTCATACTGGACTTACTCTCACAGAGTTTGCTTATCTCAGTGAGATTTACAGGAGTGAGTACGAACTGCACATGAATACCCTCTATGAGGCAAAGCATTGAAAAAAACGTACTCGTGCTCTCGGATGATGAAGGGGATGAAAACTCAAAACTCTAGAGGACAAACTCTTTATCATCCTCTACTATCTCAAGACTTACCAGACCTACGCTACTCTCGGATGAACTATAGATCTTCCAAAATCGAAGGCATATCAGTGGGTACAAATCCTCCTACCACCACTCCTCACCGCATTAAAAAAAACGGCATGGTACCTGCAACCTCAAGTGAAGAACTGGCAAAAATCCTGGAACAACACCCAGAAGTGAAAGATATTTTCATCGATGGAGTAGAAAGAGCGGTACAAAGAAGCCAAAAATACGATGCACAAAAGAAAGATTATTCTGGAAAAAAGAAGAAACATACCAAAAAGAATATCGCTCTCACTTCAGAAAAACTCATACTGGCAATCTGAAAGACCGAATGATGATCCAAACATGACTATACACTCCTCAAAGAAACCGGATTCCTCGATGTTCTCGTACAGCACTCTCTCTGGGTAGATCTGTGATTTCTCTGAATACAGAAAGATCACCCAAACAAACAAATATTCATACCAATGAAGAAGCCAAAGAACCAAGAACTTACCCAAGCACAAAAAGACGATAACAAAGTTATCTCATCCATTCGAGTCATAGTAGAACACTTTTTTGCAAGAATCAAGAAATACCACGTACTCTCGAATACCTACAGGAGCAGACTCTATTGAAATTTCTATACTGTAAGAACAAACAGAAAAGAGCAGATCATGTTGATTATCTGCTGACTCTGTAATCTACAAAGACTTATTAGGTAACTTGTCTAATCTAAATAAGCTATTTTATTATAAGGAACGCTAGACTTACGAAGTTATTGCCTCAATAGTTCTCCTCTTAGTCCTTCCTTCCACTGCTTGTTTTGCGAATTTCTGGAGAAATGGCACGGGCTTCATATCGATAGAACTGGGATTCTTGAGTCCTGTAGTATCGGTCTCTCCTGTGAGATTCTCGATACGAGGATTTCTCTGGTAGTGTACTCAGGATTCTGAGTAAAATCGAAATATAGGCTTAAAATCTTCAGGGTACTCGATATCCGTCTGTATACGAAATACATGAAATGTAGAAGGGTCATTGTCTATCCAGTATTTCGACCCATGAGACTTATTTCATTCATGCACGATGACTTCACGAAAGTTCTCACTCCCTACATCTTGTACGATCTCGTCTGATGCTGTCATATTTCGTGTTTTTCTATACGAATATCTCTTTCATTCTTTTATACTGAGGAGTATACTTTTTAGTACTCATGGGGTGAATTTCTCTCCACTTCAGTGAAAGTTTCTTCCGAACACTTTTCGTGCGTATTCTCAGGCTTTTTTGAGGTCTTCATTTCATTTATGCCCAGCTTCTTTTCCTATGAAGAGATCATGTTTTCCTCATGACTTTAGAAAAGTTTCTATAGCATAGTCCATCCAGTACTCCACAGTTCCTCTATTTACTCACTCGATTTCGGGGAGACAGATTTCGAATTCTCCATCTTTATTCACTCATATCATACCACTTTCTTCTACTGCCTCTCTGAGCGACTCAGTCGAGAGATCTCCATGGAGGGCTCACCCTGCTGTAGTCGTCCTCATATCCCAAGCATGAGGAAACCCTGTCCGTCCTCTATGTACAGTAGGTATATGTGTATGCTCTTCTCATTTTTTATTCTTCGAAGTGACGATATCTATCGTTCCTACAGAGAGTCGGAGAAGCTTGAGTCCACTATATCTCTCACCGAGAGGCTTTCCTGCAAGCACTTTTATATTTCACTTTCTCAGTTCACCACCATCGAGAATAGTGATATTTTCTCAGTATTTCTCGATTCACTCTATCGGAGAGAGGTCACCAAGATTCACACAGACGACATCAGGAAGGAGATCGAACTCGATAGTACCACTCGATGCAGGAGCGAATGCTCACTTTTCATCGATTTTCTGTTCGCGAGGCATGTACACACCATAGAGATTATCTTCATTCCTGCCATGGTTAATAAAACCTTCTTTCATACCTCGAAGTCTTTCGTATTCTTGTGTATCGATTATATTTGAGAGTTCAAAGGAGTTACTATCTTGTATTCTGTCCATAGCGTATAGTTTAGAAAATAAGTAACTGCTCACTAGACATCATACATTTCATCTTGACATTGAATCTGGTTTTTAGAACGTCTCATTCTAATAGGGATTCTTGCAAATTTTCCAGGT
>JAYUQR010000109.1:0-8379 GCA_043756665.1 Candidatus Altimarinota bacterium
ACAAGGAGGAGTCCGTTCTCGCAGGAAACCCGAAGGCAGTCCGAGCGATCGGATGAGCGAATAATAAAAATCCTATCGTGATCATCATCCCCTGTCATCGTGTGATCGGAAAGAGTGGAAAACTCGTCGGATATGGTGGTGGTATCGAGAGGAAAGTATGGCTATTAGATCATGAGAGCAAAATCCGAATATAAATGGAGTTTACTTTGCTGATGGTGTTAATGTTATGATCGCATCTCCTGACCATGGATCTCACGACATCTGATTCTCAGTGAAATTGAGTTCATATCGACCATGTTGAGCAAGATTCACAGTCATATCTGTACCGAATGGACCATCCATATTCCCATCTGGCATGATGATCTGAGTGAGCCTCAGGTTTCCTCGAGCAATTCCAGGAAAACTCACATTCACGTGCATCGATTTTGCTACTGAATTAATGAAGGAGATTTTCGTAGGAACACCCCTTGCATGTTTGACGGGGATGGTCCGGGTCTCGTTCCCCTGAAAGATCGGATAGTAGGTATTCCCACTTCCTGAGAGATCTTCGACGAGAAGAGCTTGATGATCCTGACTTCCAGAATCGACCATAACACCAGTCTGATCAAGAGATCATGATGCTGTACTCGGGAGCCCGAGCTTGATAGATGCAGAACATGCAATGAGGGTGAAGAGGCCGAGCATGATAAGCGTTCGAATGGGCATAGAAAAAAATAAATGAAACTTAATTCTATACTGATATACCAAGGGAACAAAGAAAAAATGAAGACAAATCTACAGAGAAGTATTTCTACTGAGGAAAGTTTCTTTTTCTCGTGATTATCCCTATACTCACCCTATGAATTTCATAGATATGATCACGCGGCTTGGAATCATCTTCGAGAGAAAGACTCAAGATCATCCTGCTTGTCTCTCGAAAGGAGAAGTACTCAGATATCTGAAGATGATCCCGCTCTCAATCAGAGAGAGAACATTCGTGGATGCCTCATTTCGTACTCGTATATGGAAAACAGGAAATACACTCGATTTCCAGTTCCGTATCTCTCCGAGCAGCCTCACGGAAACCGAGATACATACTCTCGAAAACACGAGAATCTCTCTCCAATCAAAACTCTCTTCCCTACTTCCCGGCCATACTCTGAGACTCACGATGAAGGTGAGTGATTGTTGTGGGAAGGGGTGCTATGGGTGTGAAAAATATCGCGAGAAATAAACGGGTGGAAGTCATATATTTCTCCCATCTCACACTATTTTTTCTTCCGAAAGATCGAGAGAAAAATGAAGATAAAAATTTTAGCATGATTATCTCAACACCCGTCAATAGAGGATCACTCCACTGATCGAGAGGATCTGTGCGATGAGGAGTGCGGTATATATTCAGACACTATCCGCGAGGAGTCAGAGGAGGATCGCGAAGACCGAATAGGCGAGATTCCCGGCGAGGGAATTCAGTGAATCCATCGTCGCACGCTGTCTATCCGTGAACTCTCTCTGGAAGAGTGACTTCTCGGCAACCGTCCCGATACCGAATCCAAGCGATGTGACCGAACGGATGAGCGGAGTCGCAATACTCGGGAAGGCGATGATGAGTGTCGAGAGGATATAGTTGATGCGATTTTCCCACTGGAGTGTCCGATCTGCGCCATATCTTTCGACTATTCTCCCAGCGATACGAAATCCTGTCGCTGCAAATATATGACTCAGCGTCTTCGCGAGTGGGATCGCCCAGGTAGGCCAGAGTGTCGCCATGAAGGTCGGGTAGAAGTCATGTATCGGCTCCGAGATGGCATAGCTCGTGATCGAGGCAAGACTCAGCTTCCTGAGTCGCATATTGGTACGAAATCTCATGATCGCTTCTCTGAGGTGAGAGAAGATATTGGCTTCCTGTCTCGCATCATGGACCCTCGGTTCGATCAGGGCAAGGGCGATACCGAGACCGATCACCTGTGGGATGAGTGAGAGCCAGAAGAGTATCTGGAACGATGCGAATCCGAGTGTCACTGTCCCGATGAGCGCTGATATCGCGAGAGCGAACTGGAACATCGAGCTCACTCGTCACTCGTAGTGACTATATTCCCCTTCCTTGCCGAGCTCTCTGAGGGTATCATAGAGAAGTGCCGTATTGTTCCCGCTGTAGAGCGATCTCGCGAGTCACTCGAGCACTGCACCGATCATGAGGATTATCCAAGACCCTCAGAGTGCGAAGAAGAGGATCGATCCGATCGTACTCATCTGTCCGATGAGGAGGGTCCATCGTCGTCCGATCCTATCAGAGAATACTCCCGTCGGTACTTCGAAGATGGAGGATGCGATCGTCGAGACAGAGAATACCCCGAGTGCGAGTGCATATGAGCCTGTGATCTGAGCGAAATAGAGAATCGCTATCGCATTGTAGATACGGAAATCGAGGCAGAAATTGAACCACGAAAGAAGGGAGATGTTTCTCTGGATTTTCATCAGGATTATCTCATGGATTCTAAAGTAGTGCGTAGCTCATTCTCATCAATCTCGACTTTGATAATCTTCGGATTTTCTACATAGGCTCTGATAAATAGATTCAGTACGTAATCCATCGACACCCCTTGATCTTTGACTGTCTGCTTAAATTTCATTTTTAGCTCTGTTGGCACTCTAAAAAGTATCTGTGAGGTCATAGTGAGAAATTATATACGGGTAGTATATATCATTTTGATATCATAGCAAATTATTTTTTTACAACCCTCCCATACACCTCTTGATAATCTTCTCTATTCAGGACTCTGAGATAATATTCTACATATTCCTCTAGTATGTAGATATAATCATTATCCATATCTACTATGAGTGAGCTATAATTACTATTCGATGTATTTCCTATTTTTTCTGCATCTGGAAATGATCATATCTTTGTCATATATATCCCTGGCTCAGTACCATCACCCATAGATCCCTCCACAATATATAAGAGTTGTTTCTTATCAGTAGACCAAGCAAGATGAGTCCACAACGCCCCATTTTTTCACTCTAAAAAGTTTTTTCCATCGACCATACTCACTAGTCGAATTTCCGCGAATTCATAGCCATAAATCGCATAGAAAATATAGTATCCACTCGGCGAAAATGAGTCAAAGTATCCAAAAGTACGAACTCCACTCATACAGTCCCCATGATTCGGAGGATAATAGTATACTCATTTTATCAAGACATTTTCCGTTCATTGCTCTGGATGAGGTCATTGGATATATGAGACACATCCTGTTCCTGATCGGATATTTTTCATATACCGATCTCGTTCTTCTTTTCCGTACACTCCTGGAAGAGCATATGTCTTCCCCGACATTGTGACTGTGATCGAGTCATATCCATCTGGATATTTCGGAGGATTATAGACCGCTTTCCAGTTTCATTGTACAAGTGAGCCAGTATTATTATGTTGTTTTATTTCGCTCTCTCGCTTTATAAGGAGCTTCTTTACTATCTTCTCAGATTCTTCAACACTCAGATTGATGAGGTTTTTGTGTGGGGAATAGTCCACTTCTGCGCTGACTGTCACTGGTTTCGGCTTCTCAATGTAATAGCAATCTATTGCGATCTTCGTCCCTGTGGCATAAATAGTACCCATGTCTACCGGGCAGTTATCACTTGTAGTGAGGAACTTAGAATGTTTGACTACGGATGATGACTCATCTGAAACTCAAGTGCATCAAGCCAGGAAAAATGACAGGAAAATGAGAGGGAGGAGGAGTTTCATAAGTGAAGATACTTAGGGTATAGATAGATAAGGATTATGGAATTTGATACCTCGAGAATACGAAAAAGTTTTGATACTTTAAATAAGCTTCATTAGTGATCGCTTGGATTCCAAACAATTATTTTGCACCAGTCTCAATATGAAAATGATTGAAGCTTAAAACTATAACTTGAATCGCATCTATCCTGTAATACTGAAAAAAGGAAAAAGACAATTAAAAAAACAAAAAGATAAATAAAATATCTGAATATTTTTAGTAGATTTAACTTAGTTTTTGTTTTCTGATTCTTAAAAAGAAATGCTAAAACTCAATAAAGAACTATAAGAAAAAACACTAAAGGAATGTACGTATCAAACATCGCTCAGTACATCAAGGCCATTCAGAAACTTCAATCTCCCATAAATTCTCAAGTTAAAAACTAAATCCTCTCCTTCCCTCCCATATAATTCCTGAGTACTTTTGGGACGGTGATCGTCGCATCTGCATTCTGATAGTTCTCCATAATCGCGACGAGGATTGATATTCTCAAGTATAGGTGAAACTACAAAAATCCAAAAAACTTTTGGATTTTACCAAAAAACTGATACTATGTACTTGTTCACGATGAGGTGTCCAGTAAGAGAGCAATACTCTCACTGTCCCCTCTACTTATGAGATAGCTTCACTGCTATCTCATTTTTTGTAGTTTATTTCTCATGGGGGCAATATCGACAAGATGCTTTCCTGCTACCCGCCTGAGAAGTATGCTGGAAGTCGCTACTCACGGAACAAGGACATGAGAAAATACTCATTTTTGCTTCCAGAAATCTACAAGCGAATTATAATCACCATCTCCCGTGACAAGTATGGCGCGAAGAGTATTTCACTCATAGAAGTCCCGAACTGCAAATATCGCTATATCTATATCGACATTTCACTTGATCTTTCCATCAGGAAGCATGAGAGTTTCTTTGAAACAGACCTCATAGCCGAGACTTTTGAGATGCTCATAGAGTCGTTGATATTTTGGTACAAATCAGAAAAATATCTTTACAGTATTTACCTGATATTTTTCTCGGAGATATATAATGAATCTTTCCCAGTCTATCTTCCATTCGTGGTAAGTTTCGAGAGATTTGTGGACATTTTGTGCATCGATATAGACAATATTCTTCATTTTTTAAAGTCAAGATTTATGAAAGTACCAGGTTATATAGGCGATTTCGTGGTTAAATTGAAAAGCTTATACGGGATGTAACCGTTATTTTATTCGTAATTGAATCATTGATTAGATCCTCTCCTTCCCTCCTAAATAATTCCTGAGCACTTTCGGTACAGTGATCGTCGCGTCAGCATTCTGATAGTTCTCTAGAATCGCGACCAGTGCTCGTCCACAGGCGAAGGCAGTCGCGTCATTGGTATGGATGAGTTCCACTTCCCCACTCGCACGTCGTACTCGAGTCTGGAGACGACGAGCCTGATAGTCCGTCATATAGTCGGCCGTATGGGTCTCACGATATCTCTGCTGACCAGGAAGCCACGCTTCTATATCAGATCATTTTGCATTCGGTTTTCCGATATCGAAGGTACACTTCTGGAGCTTCTGATAGGGAATCTCGAGGGCTTGCATGAGGTATTCTTGCAGTCCTGCGAAGAGGAGGTGTTCATCGTGGGCGGTCTCTGCAACAGAGAATGACTCCATCTCGAGCTTATCGAACTGGTGCATACGGATGATTCCCTCCATATCTTTCCCATAGGTCCCTGCCTCACCACGGAAGCTCGTCGCATAGCCGAGGTAGCGGACTGGCATTTCTGATTCTGCAAATATTTCTCCTGCGTGCATCGATCCGAGGACATGCTCAGCTGATCCCTGGAGCCAGAGGTCTTGTCCTTCGATCTTGTAGCGCTCCTCTCGTGGTTCGAGGCGATCCATAGCATCATAGGGAGCGGTCTTGATCATGTAGGGAGGGAGGACGGGAGTGAATGGTTTATTCGAGACCTTGAGATTATTCTCAGCGATCACTTTATCTAGGACAGATGAATCTCCGAGTGTATCCATCACCCACTGGATGAGAGCGAACTGGAGTTTCACGAGGTCGCCCTTGAGGTACGCAAATCGAGACCCTGCGACATTGGCAGCACGCTCCTTATCGATCCAGCCTCGGATCTCGGCTATCTCTGCGTGATTGCGGACTGGGAAATCGAACTGTCGAATCGCTCCCCACTGCTTCACCACGACATTCTCTTCTTCTGTGAGTCCTACTGGAGTATCTAGAGTTGGGATATTCGGAATTTTTTTGTAGAGGTCATATAGCTCTTTTTCTACTTCATCGAACTCTGGTTCGAGAGATTGGATTTTTTCTTTGACTTTTTTAGCCTCTGCGATTAATTCTGGCGATGGTTTTTCACTATTCTCTGTATTTATACTAGTAGGAAAATCTTGTAGCATTTCTGATAATTTCTTGGGTTTACCAAAACTCGCTGAAAGCTCATTCTTTCTTGCCCTAAGAGCAAAGAGATTTTGTCCAAGTGTAAGGCGCTTCTGGTCAAGTGCTATCACAAGGTCGAGGTCGACTCATTTGGTCACTTTATCGTGAAGCGCTTTTCGGACGAGTTCGGGATTGGTGCGCAGTATTTTTATATCGATCATTGGTCTCGGAATGTTAGAGGGTTAGAATGTTAGAGGGTTAGAGGGTTAGAAAAAATGCTCATCCAAAAATTCCAAGATTCTAACACTCTAAATGTCTATCCACTATACAAAAATCATCATTTTTTGCAAAAAATTTGGAAGTATGCTATTCTCAGGGTATGTCATATATACCAAGTATCAGTCTGCACATGGTAGCACTCATCATCTCGACTATCCTCGTCTATGGATCGATGTTTCGCTATATCTACTCCATTCTCCATGGCAAGACGAAGCCAAATGTCGTCGGATGGCTCCTCTATGAAATCGCAACCATATGTATCCTCATATCGAGCTATGAGCTCGGGAGTGCAACGACGATTATGCTCGCTCTCGCCTTTGCGATCACACAACTCATCGTGATCGTACTCGCCTTTCGATATGGATTTGCTCAGATGGATCGAGTGGAGGCATTTTACTTCGGAGCATCGATGCTCTCACTTCTTTTCTGGATTATCGCACGACACAGTCCAGAACTCATATCATTTCTCCATACGACGGATAGAGGACTTGCGATATTTCTCCTCACAACCAATACGCTCATCGATGCTATGTGAGCCATGGCTATATTTACGAAACTCTATAAGTATCCAGAGACTGAAGATCGTTTTGCCTGGCTCCTCGGATGACTTTCTTGATTCTTTGCAATACTCTCTATTAGTGGATGGGCATTCGAAGATCTCATCTATCCTGTATATCTTTTTCTATCGAATCTCGCGATCTATCTTCTCTGCTTCCGGAAGAGGCCACGATTCCGATTCATTCACGTTTTCAGCTGGATCGAGAAAGTCGTATGACGCAACTGGCGAGGTAGAGAATAATTCCCGATCCCGGGAATTTTTTGTATTTCTATATCTTTTCTCTATAATCTATCTGCTATAATCTATCTGCCATACTGTGTCTCTCTATACAACCTACCGTCCACATGACTGGGATTCCGTCATAGGCCAGGACTACATTACGACGATCCTCCGAAATAGTCTCAGACAGTGACGCACGAGTCATGCCTACCTCTTCCATGGTTCTCGTGGAACTGGGAAAACATCGAGTGCACGAATACTGGCAAAATGAGTGAACTGTACTGATCTGCAGGATGGGAATCCGTGTCATGCATGTGTGAATTGCCGGGCTTTCGACTCTGGGACGATGCTCGACTGTATCGAGATCGATGGCGCGAGCAATAATGGTATCGAAAATGTCCGAGACCTGATCGAAAAGGCTCGATTCGAACCCAATCAGGGAAAATATAAGGTCTACATCATCGATGAGGTCCATATGCTCTCGACGGGAGCATTCAATGCTCTCCTCAAGACACTCGAAGAACCACCAAACCATGTGAAATTTATCCTGGCAACAACTGAGATCGAGAAGGTTCCAGAAACTATACGATCCAGGACACTCAGGTTCGACTTCCGCAAAATCACCAATGCAGATATCATCACACGCCTCGAGTTCGTCTGCAAGGAGGAGAAGATCATTGCCGAGAAAGAAGCACTGGAGCTCATAGCTCGAGTTGCCCGAGGAGGACTCAGAGATGCACTCACGCTCCTCGAACAAAATACTATCGAAAATGAAGTTCGACTTAATCATGTACGATATACCCTCGCACTCGTGGAAGATACTCTCATCGATGATATCATCGAGTCTCTCAGAGAGTCTAATATTGCAAAAATTCTCGATATACTCGAAACATTTCGCACGGGGCACGTCGATGTACGTTGACTCTTCGAACAGCTCCTGTATCGACTCCGCGATCTCATGTTCGAATATATATCAGATCCACGATTTCAGGAGTATCAAGAAATATTTACCCTTATCATGGAGTGACATGCGAAGATACGGCTCATTCCCGATGGCATGATGCTCATCGAAGTGACCCTACTAAAGATCGTGAAACGAGGGAGTTATACTTTGACAAATCCTCCATGAAATGCGTCTGTTAGTGAAAACAAGAAAACACGAAAAAACGGGGAGTCCGAGGGG
>JAYUQR010000110.1:0-3086 GCA_043756665.1 Candidatus Altimarinota bacterium
AACCTGGAAAATTTGCAAGAATCCCTATTAGAATGAGACGTTCTAAAAACCAGATTCAATGTCAAGATGAAATGTATGATGTCTAGTGAGCAGTTACGCTCACTTTGCTTGACATGGCGGAAGTTATATTTAAAATGCCTGAGGATAAGATAGAAGAAAATAAAAATCGTGAAGCTATCGAATACTCCCGAGAAAGAAAAGAGCTTCTACTTCAATCGCTTTATATACGACAACAGTTATTAATAGAGAATATATAATCTATGGCAAAATTTCAACTTTTACATGGCACTACCTATCTAGGAGATTTAGAATTTTCAAATGGAAAATATAAATTTCAACTTTCAAATAAGATCTCTTTAGAACAATGGAATAGAATCCATTGACTATTTCCTTTGAACAATACTACAGAAATTCAAAGCGACACTTTCTTTGATTCACTCAATATTCGTCTCCCTATTCAGCTTCGAAGGGCTGATAATACAGCAAAACTTGAGTATATGAAACAAAAGAAGCTTAAGGTAATTTCTGATTCCTATGAACTACAGTCAGTCTAGTTATCAATTCCACCGCATCGCTCATTACTAGCCACAAAATAAATTTGACTTTCTCTCTATCTTCCATAAGATCCAATCAGAAATTTTTATCCCCATCCTCCATATCCTATGATCTGTTACTCTATCCGCAAAGAAAGTGAATCCAGTGAGAAGCTTCTGATGCGATACAAGAAATCATTTTTCCAGACACGCACAGCCAATAAGCTCAAGGGTGAACAAAATCACACACGAGCTATCACACATCGCAAGATGCGAGAGAAAGCTATTATCCGTGAATATTACCGTTCACTCGCAAAGTAGAGTATACTCTATGTGTACAATACAGAAAAACTCCTCGAATTCGAGGAGTTTTTCTGTATAAATATAAAGAAGAGAGGTTTTTTACAAAATTTGCATTTCTATCATAATACTGATATTATGATTGTGTTATTTATTATTTTCTTATGAACCCCATATTTCGTATTGCTCTCGCTGAAGTCTTGATATGCAGCATGAGCTGTACTCAATTCTTGGCACCGATCATCACCTATGCGGATGAGACACTTTCTGGTACAGTGGATACTCAGCCGATCGTAGTGACTGATCCAGTACTCACAGTGATCGAAACAACTGCTACTGGAGATATGCTCACTCTAGAGATCCAGACAGGAGCAGTGATCGAATCATCAGAAAGTAGTATTCAGGATCACACTGGAACACTCACACTTCCGATATTCGATACACCCGTCGATCTCCAGGAAGTGCGAGAAGTACAAGGGCAACAGATCGAGATCACTCCAGTTCGATCATCGACGGCGTCACTCGCTCTCCCATCCGATGATATTATCGTAGAGTTCAAGTCATCGAGTATCGATGTCGATACGATACAAGGAGAAATAGAGATCGCATCGATCGAACAACTACAGGACATCACTGTGACGACGACTTTACCTGAAGAGAATATAGTAGTGATGAATGTTCTCTCTATTCCATCTAATGAAGGTGTGTCATTTCTCCCGAGTGTCGAATATGTCGATACCCTCTCACATGAGCAAAAGATCGATGCGACTATCGCAGCACTCAAAACAGATCCTCGCGTCGAACATGTACAGAGAAACTTCAAGTATCAGATCCAATGAATGTCAAAAACTCTGGAAACTCTGAGAACTCAGAAATCAGAATGATACTCTCCGAGCACATTCACTGGGCGATCTCAGCCAAATGATGCGAGATTCTCTAATCTCTGGGGACTCGATAATCAGGGCCAAGAGATCAATGGTATGACCGGAACGGTCGATGCAGATATCGACTATCCTGAGGCGATGTCCTATGCGAGTGGTCGACTCTCGAATACTGGAGTCATCGTCGCAGTCCTCGACACCGGTATCGCCTATACGCATCCTGAATTCGCAGGACAGCTCTGGGATGGGAGAGACTGTGTCTCTGATACAGGAGCGTATATCGGAAACTGTATCCATGGGTACAATTATGCAAATGATTCGAGAGACCCGATGGATGACTACTTCATCTATCATGGAACGCATGTCGCGGGAACGATAGGGGCCCTCGGAAATAACGGTACAGGAGTCGTATGAGTTGCACCACGTGTGAGGCTGATGGCGGTGAAGATATTCGATCAATATGGCGGTACGGATACAGTGTCGATTATCCGAGGGATCAAATTCGCGACCAATAATGGTGCTCAGGTGATCAATGCGAGTTTCGGATGAGTTTTTTCTGTTAGTCGGAAGAGTGATTTCGATTTTCTCACCTACAACGCTATCCAGTGATTTCCATGACTCTTCGTCGCTGCTGCAGGGAACAATGGAGATGATTCTGATTCGAGTGGGTACAAATTCTTCCCTGCAGGCTTTGGCAGTGATACGAACGTCTCTGGTGAGATGATCATCGATCAGGAGCTCGTGATGTCTGGATCAGAGATCATCCCAGCGCTCGATAATGTCATCGCAGTAGCTGCAACCGATCAGTATGACGAACTCACCTATTTCTCGAATTATGGTACAGGAAGTGTCCATATCGCGGCCCCATGAGCCAATATACTGAGCACTGTGAGAACTGTCACGGTATCCTCAGAGATTTCTACTGTATCCTACACGGATGGATGGCAGAAGCAATCGACTGGAAAACCGACGAACTGGGCCACTCGAAATGTCTCGGTCGTGAGTGGTGAGATCGATGGTGTGACTCCGACATTTTCCTGAGTCCTCTGGGGAAATACGAGCTCACCCTATGTCTCATGAGAGAATGTCTATATACAAAAAGCATTTCCTACCCAAACACGAGATATTCAAAATCTTGAACTCGGAATCTGGTGTGATACCCCTGCGAGTGACTATTATGAGAAAAAGGACTACCTCGAATTCCTCATCAGTACTGGATGACTCTATACATCTATTCTCGATCTCGATGAGGAACGTATCGGTTGGTATAGTTGACTCGATCCTCTATATATCGATGGACACACGGGTGCATATGTGAAAATGGATTTCGGACTCGCGGACTTTTGAGTCGGAAATGGACCACTCAGTATCC
>JAYUQR010000111.1:0-3082 GCA_043756665.1 Candidatus Altimarinota bacterium
ATTGCTCCAGAGCAATTTTCGAAGATTCAGCAATCTTTTGTTCATCAGGATTCTGGTACCAGATCGCTGACGTATATTGGAAGCCTCGATCGACATACTGCCCGCCATCATCTACTGGGTTCGCTGTCCGCCAGAATATCTGAAGGAGATCCTCATAATCAATAATCGATGGATCATAGATCACCTCGACCGCTTCGCGATGTCATGTCTCTTCTCGACCGACTTTTTCATACGTGGGTGAGACTTCAGTGCCACCTGCATATCCACTGATCGCATCGATCACTCCTGGATATTTCTCATACCTTGACTCGGCACACCAGAAACATCCTGCTGCGAAATAGGCTTTCCGATAGTCTCCAGGTGTTCCACCAGATTGTGTCGTTTGTGAATACTCTACACGAGGTGGAGGAGCAAAATATGCACGCAAGTATGGCCACTTCCACCAGAGAAGTGCACTCAGGAGAAGTCAGAGAAGGAGAAGAGTAGAGTATCGCATAGACGTAAGTGAAGATATAAGATTTACTAGAGTAGTATATTCATGCAGATTAAGGATAGGTGAAGAGCGGGATGAGAAATCATATTTTTTATACTATTTCTTTTGGAAATCGATCGTGAAAGTTGTACCCTTCCCGAGAGTACTCGCAACGGAAATCTTCATGTGATGCAATTCTTCGAGAATTTTCTGAGAAATAGCAAGTCCAAGTCCATGCCCCGTCCCCGTTGTTCTGGCACGATCGACTTTGTAGAGACGATCGAAGATATGAGGAAGGTCTTTTTTCGGTATTCCTACACCCGTATCAGTGATAGTCAGTCCATCATTCTCAAGAGTGAGAATGATTTTTCCCGTTTCTTGAGTGAATTTTTGTGCATTCGATATGATATTTCCCAGAGCCGTGAGGAAGCGTGCTTCGTGAATTGGAAGCACTACTTGAGCGTGTTCGATGATCTGTATACGAGGATCATCTTGTCAGAACGAATCACGAATCAGCTTCGAAATATCTATCTGTTTCGGTTCTCGGATATCATTTCGAGCAAAGAAAAGGAGTGCATCGACTACGCTCGAAAGCTGTTTGAGTATTCTTTTAGCTTTGGATATACCATACTGAGTGTGGGTAGGGTTTTCTGCGATGTCGAGTGAACTCATGATTTCGAAGAGTTTATTCTTGATCTCATGGGCAATATCATCTGAGAATTGTTCGAGTCGTTCTGCTTCTTTATTGACCCGTACGAAGAGTTCTTCGAGGCTCCGAGCGAGTATAACTACTTCATCTTTGATATTTCCATAGATTCCGACATGATGATCTCCTGACTTTTCTGAGAGGGAGAATCGTCGAGTCGCTTCATTCATATTCTGGATGGGTCGCAGGAGGTATCCAGAGAAAAAATACCCGATTAAAACGATCAAAAGAAATCCTATAGTCGAAAGGCTCAGAGACCGTTCGACGATCATGTCTCGTGTCATAAGAATATCCGTGACATCATCCACGGTCTTGTAGGTATAGCCATCCCCTTTCGACTCGATTCACCAATAGTATGCTCGCCCATCAGCCATCGTGATATTCATATCGCCGAAATACCAGGAAGCGATACTCCTATGTTCCATCGCGTGCGTAAATATCCCTTGTTGATAGAGAATTGCTCCAGTTGATGATTCGACTTGGAGATTCGAGAACATATTCTTGGCTTCATCGAGGGTGAGCAGAGAGCTCATATTCTGATGGATATAGGCAGTCTTTTTTGATTGCCACTCAGTATTGGCACTCTCGAATATGAGCATATTCAGGAGAACGATAAGTACGCTCACGATGATTGCAAAGAGGATCGTGATCTTGGTACGAGTAGTGAAGGTCATAAAGATTAGAGGTCAATAGTATATCAGACGAGCTTGACAGTACGGATAATATCGGGATGGAGCTTCTTGCGAATATGAGCAATATGAACATTGATCGTCTCGAGGACCTTATCACTCGCATCATAATCTCCCCAGACCTTTTCATAGAGAAAATCTCGATCCAGTACTTTTCACTGATTGCGTATGAGTATTTCGAGGAGATCATACTCCTTTGGCGAGAGATCTATACGCCTCTCTCCAAGAAGTACCTTATGAGCCTCGAGATCAACCATGATATTCTCATAGGAAAAATGTGATTTCTTCACTTGATGAGTCCCACTATTTCGTTTCATGATATTCTCGATTCGCAGGACGAGTTCCTCGAGGTCGAATGGCTTCACGAGATAATCATCTGCACCGAGTGAGAGTCCTTCGATTTTATCAATCTGCTTTCCGAGTGCGGTAAGGAAGAGAAATGGAATAGTAATATTTCTCGCCTGAAGCATGCGAATAAGTGAGCGTCCATCAATACCTGGCATCATCCGATCGACGATCAGGAAATCATATTTTTTTCTCTGAATCATATCGAAAGCAATCTGACCATCAGAAGCTCTATCAGCAGAATATCCCTTCCCTTCCAGATAGAGGGAGATATTTTCCGTGATACCAGGATTATCATCGATAATAAGTATATGCATAGATGGAAGTATATATTTTCCATATTAACAATAGATGAAGAAAGGAGAAATCAAAAATACATTTTCGGTGTTAATCTGTTCTTAATCTCCGGGGGGTATATTGTTCTCGTGCTTTGCACATCCTATTCTTAATTTTTTCTCCTATGAAAACTTTTTCTTCTCTTCTAGTTGTCTCAGCAGTCATCCTCACCTCAGGAATGAATTCATTCGCCATGTCATCTTCCGATACCTCTATGAAGGTAGAGGGCTCTATGCAGAGCGATATGATGAATACATCAATGATGATGAAGTCAGATTCCATGGTAAAAACAAATGGTATGATCAAGATGGATTATTCGAAAAAATCCGTTTCTGAAGTTGCGAAACACTATGGATACAATTGGAAGGCTGATCGTATGAAGCTCGCGAAACTCGCTGGTGTTATGAACTATCGTGGTACCGTTATGCAAAATACTAAAGTAAAAACTATATATTGATCTAGACCACGGACTGTAAGTCCGTGGCTTTCTGTTTGTATTGGTATTGGTTATAAGGTGATTTCTAGACCTTCTGT
>JAYUQR010000112.1:0-3058 GCA_043756665.1 Candidatus Altimarinota bacterium
TGGCATAGAAAAAGTGGGTTAAGTACTGATATTTTTAGCGAATTCAGTATACCCACTTTTTCTATTTTAGTGAAAGGATGTGTTTGGACTTAACAAGTATCTACTACTATGAAACCTCATGATATGATGCAGATAAATATGAGCGATATGGGGAAGATGCTCGAAGGGAAAACAGGAGATGCACTTGATAAGGCATTTCTCGAAGGGATGATCCCACACCATCAGGCAGCCGTCGACATGGCAAAATACCTCGCTGGATCAAATAAACCAGAACTCGTAAAACTCGGTGCTGATATCATCGCCACTCAGACGAAAGAAATAGAACAGATGAAGACATGGCAAAAGGCGTGGGGATATACATCGAGTGGATCAACCAATAGTGGTATGATAATGAATCAATCTATGATGCGATAGTAAGTATATGTCAGAGAAATCCTTAGATTAGATTCTGAGGATTTTTTGATTTTTTCGACGGAATTTCTGTTTCTACATATTCGTGATATTCATCTCGCCCCAGAATCTCTTTCTAAAGAGTTCGAATTCTCCACTGAGGATCGCTTCGCGGGACTTTTTTGCGATATTGACGAGGTATTCGATATTGTGCATCGATACGAGCATGCCCGCGAGAGACTCCCCTGCGGTATAGAGATGCTTCAGATAACCGAGAGAATACGTCCGCGAGACCATGGTCGAGAGCTCAGGATGGACGGGAATACCGGATTTTTCGAGTGCATATTTCGCATTGGTGATCTTGCAATTACCGAACTGAGAGAAGGCGACTCCATGTCGAGCTAGCCGTGTCGGGAGGACACAGTCCATCATATCGATCCCACGAGCAATCCCCTCGACGAGATCCTCAGGCGTCCCGACTCCCATGAGGTAGTGTGGCTTCGAGTATGGGAGATGTGGTGCGAGGATATCCATGATGCGGTACATGTCTTCCTTCGATTCACCGACCGAGAGTCACCCGATCGCGACTCCTGGAGTATCGAGGTCAGAAATATACTTACACGACTCAACTCTCAGATCATCATAGATCACTCCCTGCATGATCGCGAAGAGTGCCTGGTAGGGGAGTCACTCGTCTTCCCTTCTGGATTGCAATATCTTCCAGTGATCGACACACCGAGTTGCCCAGCGATGGGTCCGTTCCATAGCTGATCGGGCATAGGCATGACTCGACTCCCCACTCGCACACTCATCGAATGCCATGATGATATCAGCGCCAAGCGCTTCCTCTACTTCCATAACTGATTCTGGTGTGAAGAAATGCTTCGATCCATCACGATGAGAGCGAAAATATACCCCATCTTCCGTGATTTTGACGAGGGATGGTGGGTTGGTGGGCGGGTTGGTCTCAGCACCCCTAACAAGGGGGGAAGGGGGGTTTTTCCCTGCACCTTTTATTTTTCATTCTATCTGTTGTCTGCTACGACCTATCTGCTTCTTCTCCATCTGTGCTCCGAGGGAAAATACCTGGAATCCTCCACTATCCGTGAGGATCGGGAGAGGGTGTTGCATAAATCCATGGAGTCCACCGAATTCCCTGATCACCTCATGACCTGGCTGGAGGTAGGCATGATAGGTATTCACGAGTGAGATCTCTGCTCCCGTCGAGAGGAGCTGTTCTCGGGTGAGTCACTTCATAGCGGCCTGTGTCCCGACAGGCATGAAGGTGGGCGTATGGATGATGCCATGTGGTGTCATGATCGTCCCTGCTCGAGCATATCACTCGGTTGCTTCGATGGTAAAAGAGAATGATGATCCGACCCCCCTGAGAAGGGGGGATACAGGGGGGTTTTGTTCCTGAGAATTTCAGAAGTTTGAAATTAGAGAATTGTGCATTTGTATCATAAAAAATCTGTCAGAATAATAGCTGGAGTATAAAGAAAAATGAGAAATACGAAATCTTTTTAGAGAAGTTTCTCAGTATAGAGCTTCTGGACTCCATCTCGTGGAATGAGTCATGTCTTATGAAGAAGTGGGATGATATTATCACGATTATTTCTGAGGAACTGCTGGATATCTGAGATCGGACGAGTACTCGGACACGCATCTCGTATGGATCATGCCATCTCAGGATCGTATGCGGACATAGCATCGATAATACGATCGAGTACCTTTCGGATGAATATCTCTGGATTGGTATCAATCTCTTTTGATGGATGTTGTTTCTCGAACTCACGACGAAAATACTGAAATCTCTCATTTCCATTCATGAGGAGCCTACGGATAATCGGAGTTTTGGCGATTTCTTGGATGAAGGCGATTTCTTTTTTTGCCTTCTCGGGATTTCCATTCGAATCGATAACGATACTTTCGCCGGTTGGGAATCGGAGGATATAGTCACCATTTTTCAGATGCGTACACATGACATCTGAGACTCCTGATTCATCGATGAGCTGGATTTTTCTTGACTCCCCTATCGCCATCATGGTGATCGACTCAGGACTATCGATACGCTCATCTCTGAGTGTTGCATCGAAATCAGAGGGTGGAATCCTGAGTGTATCGAGGTGATCTGGAGAGATTTTTTCACTTGCCACTTCCTCTGGTGAGACCTGATGTTCACGCTCATATTCTCGTACCTGTCGTACACTCTCGGTATATCCTGTGATTTTTCTTTCGAATTCATGATCCTCCTCTCAGAAGAGATCTGCATCGATAGGGGGAATTCCCTCGCGAGACATCGCAACAGGAACTGGATTCCCGAAAGATGCATCATAATCTACAGGTGATGCCATCCCATAAAGTGTAGGGTCTTTCATTCACTCTGTATCTTTCGGAACCTTCATCAGATCTCATCGATACTGTTCGACATAGTTCTGTATTGTTTTTTTCAGTACCTGAGGTTCTGTATTCATACTGATAAGTCCCTGGAGCTGATAACTATACTCCCGCATAAAGTTCGCAGCATGTGTCGTCGCATCAGGAGGAGTATATCCATGCTTTTCGAAATTCGCGATCAGTCGAGTGTAGATATGTGTGAGGAGTTCTGAGGTGTTTTTATTTTTCTGATCGACAATCTGATGAGAAAGAGGTTTTTCTGAATGGATAA
>JAYUQR010000113.1:0-3056 GCA_043756665.1 Candidatus Altimarinota bacterium
GGATCCTACAACACGGCACTTGGATACAACGCATGAGGACCAAGTACTGGTCTTACCAATGCCACGGCTATCGGCGCGAATGCAGTCGTCTCTATCTCGAATGCAGTCGTCCTCGGAAGTGGTGCTAATATCGGTATCGGGACGTCTTCTCCAAGTACAAGAATCCATATCGTCGGATCGGTACGCTATGATCTCGGGAGTGATGCCGTGGGGGATATGTACTATCGAGGTGGTGGAGTGACGAGTCCACTCACTCGGATCGCACTCGGATGACAGTGACAAATGCTCGCGGTGAATGGGACTATTCCGACATGGACAACAGTGACACAATCCTATCTCTCTGGAGCAGCGTGGACACTCTCAGGGAATATAGTGGGAGCTAATGACTATATCGGAACCAATAATGCTCAGCCACTTATCGTGAGGACGAATAGTGGAGAGAAGATGAGAATCCTCTCGGCAACTTCATCGACAGGAGCACTTCTCTTCCTCAGGGGTGGAGATATGGTTATAAGTGGAATGACGGTAGGATTATGAAGTGGACAAATCACCTCGAATACGGTACTCGGGAATACTGCCCTAAGAAATAACACTACAGGAATATATAATACTGCAGTCGGATTAACTTCCCTACAGTATAACACGACAGGATATTTTAATACTGCAGTATGAAGCAATGTTCTCACAGGGAACCAAACAGGATATTTTAATAGTGCTCTTGGTGCAGTCGCTCTTCAATATAACACATCGTGAAATAATAATACTGCAAATGGAGTAGCCTCACTACAACAGAATACTATTGGATCCGATAATACCGCTATAGGATATTGGTCACTTGGAGCGAATACCACGGGTATGAGTAATTCTGCTCATGGTAGACTTTCCCTCTACTCAAATACTGTGGGTTCGTGAAATGTTGCTCAGTGAGTAGAAGCACTCTTCACAGCTACAGGTGTCAGTTTCCAGACTGCCATCGGGTATCAGGCACTTAGAAATAGTACGACAGGGACTCAGAATCTCGGTATCGGGTATCGAGCAGGATCAGGGATCACGACAGGGTCCAATAACATCGCTATCGGCTATAATGCTCAGGTTCCTACAGGAACAGCATCGAATCAGCTCAATATCGGGAACTGGATCTATGGAAATGGTGGAAATATCGGTATCGGGACGTCTGCTCCGAGTACGAGACTCACGGTCTCAGGTGGGACGATCCAGATCATCAACGGTTCTCAGGGTTCAGGACGTATCCTCGTCTCAGATGCGAGCGGTGTCGCAACATGGCAGGTTGGATTCTCAGGAACAACCACGGCATCAGGGATCACGGGAGGGACTCAGAACTATATTCCAAAGTTCGGTGCCGGTGGAAATGGTCTCGTGAACTCGCTCCTCTATGATAATGGAACAGTTGCTTCAGTAGGTATACCGATAGGTGCACCGAATATTTTCGAAATCTGGTCCGGTGCAGTGAATTACTTCCATATGCGAGGAACCAACAATATCGGGGTCTGAGCAGGATCAGTCAGATCGCTCCTCTCAGGAAATGCGAATACTGGATTCGGACATGAATCACTCTATACACTCACATCAGGATATTCGAACTCAGCATTTGGTCATCAGGCGCTCAGACAGAGTACAGCAGGGTTCAATAACTCCGCCTTCGGAAAAGAGGCCATGTACAATGATAATGATGGAACCTGGAATGCCGCGATCGGATATCAGGCACTCAGAGTGGCGACGAGCTCCGACTACAATGTCGCGATCGGTGGACAGTCTCTCTACAATCTCGGAACCGGAACAGGGAATATCGCTATCGGACATAATGCTCTCTATGGAGCCACGAGTACTGCATCGAGCAATACCGCTCTCGGATATATGGCGGGCAGTGGGATCACCTCAGGATGGGGCAATATCGCCATCGGAAATGGGGTCCAAGTCCCGAGCAATACGGCCTCAAATCAGCTCAATATCGGGAACTGGATCTATGGAAGTGGGGGAAAGATCTCGATGGGACTGACGAGTATCTCATCTGGAGCCTATATGCTCGATGTCAGATGATGATATATCAATAGTGCTTCAGGACTCTGTATCAGTAATACCTGTATCAATACATGGTCAGGACTCAATAGTATGGTACAAAGTACAGGAACTCCGAACTATATTGCTAAATTCAATAGTGCAGGAACCATCGCTAACTCTCAGATCTATGAGACTGGCGGACAGCTCTATATCGGGGATATCCCCGGGATCATCGCCTGAGGGGCAACTGTCGGAAATATCACGATAGAGGCGCTCGGTTCGACGAACTCGAGTAGTCCATTTCTCACACTCTCAGAAAATGGATGACAAGAGTGTCGTATGTGGATCACAGGAGCCAATAAGATGGGATCGAATTGTACATGGAATGCTGGAATCGTCGGGAATTATCCACCTGATAGGATTATGAAGGCTGATTCTACAGGAATCGAACTCACCGGATCAGTGCTGTACGAAGTCGCAGGAAATATCGGTATCGGGGTAGCACCGACAGGCTCAAAACTCGAAGTGAATGGTACGTTTCGGCTCGGAACCAATGGTACTCCGCTCAATAGTATCATCAAAGCGGGTCCGACAGTCGATATTGCGAGTATCGCTGCGGGCATATGTACAGCTCAGATATTCACCGTGACAAATGCTATAGTCTGATGAGTTCCTACCGTTTCTCCTGCGAGTGCCCTCACAGATCGTCTCGTGATCGCCTATGCTCGAGTCTCAGCTGTGGATACAGTCGAAGCGAAATTCTGTAATGATTCTGCCTCAGCGATCGATCCGCCATCAATGATCTACTATATTTCGGTGATCCAGTAGTTTCTGGTTTCTCACTTTCCAGAAGAAATCCCTCACAGCTTCTCGAAGAATCCGAAAAAGAGTAAAGATCTTCTTTACTCTTTTTCGTTCAGGCAATACCATAGTTATCCTATCTATTATAGTGTATAAACCTAAATAACACCATCTTTGTCATTCCGGGCGAAGTCCCGGAATCTAGATTCCTGCATTCGCAGGAATGACAGATACAA
>JAYUQR010000114.1:0-8138 GCA_043756665.1 Candidatus Altimarinota bacterium
TTTGCTTGTTCGAGCGCGAGTCGAGCGTTACTTATACGATCGACGAGATCGATACGAGCGTTCTCATAGGTGACTCGTATGTCTATAGAGCCTTGAATAATTGATAATTCTTCAGATGTGAGATTTCTTTGCGTGCTTTCGAGCGCGAGCTTGTTCGCGAGTTCAGTATTCTTATAGGATTTAAAAAATGTTATAGTTTGAGATTTCCATGCATTGTATCCTGCCTCAGCTCACTGGGTCTGAGATTTGTACCCATTCCATGCTATAACCCAACCATTCTGGAGATCTTGACCGAGCCCAGCTCAGACGACATTATTCTGTATCATGAATATCATCGCATCACTGAACTTCTGGAGTTCACTATATCCGTTTCCGACGAGTTCGAGATCGTTCGCAAGTGTTTCTGATGTAAGATAAGGATTCTTTTCGATCTTTGAGCGAATGGCTCCCCGTACCGCATAGAGTTTGTTCCAGCTATTTTTTGCATCAGAATGTGTGGTACCATTACGAATTCAGAGGTATGATTCCCACCCATCATTTACGTATTCATTGGCAGAAGTGATGCCGAGTATTTTATCTGCCTCGAACATGAGCTGTGTCATGAGTCGATCGGTATCACCGATATACGTTTTATAATTTTGGGTATAGGCGTCGAGGGTTTTACCATTCATATTCACGACAGTATCATAACTCATCGCATTTTTATCAGTCAGCGTCTTATAGGCTTGTTCTGCACGTTCGAGCCCGATTCGAGCATTATCGATTCCTTGGTCGAGATTGATTCGTGTCGTCTCTATCGTGGCATCCTGAGTCGTGATAGCATTCTCTGCCTGAGCCAGTCTGAGGTCGAAATTATTTACCGTATCTTTGAGTACTGCGACGGTGGCTCATGCCTTGATTTTTTGTCACTCTTTGACGAGGATTTTCCCGATCTCTCAGGCTCACTGGCTCGTAAGTGTGAGATTCGAACTCGCAGTGATACGGGCTGTTTTCTCTATTTCGACGGTTTCAAGTGTATCCCCTATTCGTATCGTGGATATGAGAAATGGTGTTCGCGTCACGCCAGAAGACCCTGATGCAGTATTCACATCGATAGGTGACTTACTCTTCGAGCACGAAGAGAAAAGAAGGACAGGAGAAAGAACCAGTATGATAAGTATGGAGAGTTTTCGCATGAGATATAGCTAGGGTATGAAATAAGATACAACTGTTTCTACAGAAAAAATAGAATGAGTTGGGATTATTATATGTTACACTCTGTTTTGAGAAGGTCGATGAATTCTTCCATGTCTTCCGCCTTGATAAATCCGACGAATTTCCCATATTTGGTCATCGTCATGAGAGTATCTCACTCAGTTATCTCGAGCATATCGCGAACATCTTTCGGTATGACGATCTGACCCTTGGTTCCGACAGTGACGGATCCGTGCATCTTCACACCGATACTCGCCTTCTGAGGGAGCTCTTTTTTGGATTTTCCGAACATACTATGAAAAGTTAGAAAAGTAATACAAAACCCATTATATATTTATTTCTCTGATATCAAGTATTTTAAAAATTTATTGATTTTTTCAAATCATGACTATAATAAAAGTATTAAATTTTACATATATGCAGTTTTTCAAACGTATTTTCTTTTTTCTCCTCACCAATATGGCAGTGCTCGCACTCCTCTCTATTGTGATGACGGTAGTTAATTATTTCTTCCCAGGTATTCTCTCCGCGAATGGCGGGATACTTCGTCTCCTGATCTATGCACTCGTTCTTGGCTTCGGTGGCGCGATCATCTCGCTCCTGATCTCTCGATGGAGTGCCAAGCGAGCCTATAGTATCGTGCTCCTCGATGCTCAGACTGCCAGTCGAGATCCTCAGCTTCAGACCGTCTGGTCTACGGTCGAGCGGATAGCTCAGATGAATCAGATCACTATGCCAGAGGTCGGATACTATGAGTCTGCTGAGCCAAATGCTTTTGCCACCGGTGCTACTAAAAATAAATCTCTGGTTGCTGTCTCGACTGGACTCCTCGCTCAGATGCAAAAAAATGAAGTCGAAGGCGTTGTCTGACATGAGATGGCACATATTCTTAACGGTGATATGGTGACACTAACTCTCCTACAATGAGTGATGAATACATTCGTCGTATTCTTTTCACATATCGCAGCACGACTCGTAGCCGGGGCAATAGCCAAGGATAATGAGACAATCGGTAATCTCGCCTATATGGGCATATCCCTAGGATTCCAGCTCGTATTCGGAGCGCTCGCTTCACTTGTCGTCATGTGGTTCTCACGTATGCGAGAGTATCGTGCTGATCTCGGAGGTGCACAATATACTTCTCGTTCTAGTATGGTAGCAGGACTTAAGCGACTCCAAAAGATGAAAAATATCACACCAACTCAGCATCCTGATGGTAATCTGACAGCATTTATGATCACAGAACAGGACTCATTCTGGTCTACACATCCATCACTCGATAACCGTATTCGAGCCCTCGAGGAGAACTATCATCTCGCTTAACCGATAATCTCCCTACATTCGATCGCTGAATTTTTCCTCACAGAAGAACTAGACTCTCATAGCAGTGTTTCTATCTTCTCAATTATGATCTATGTCCACGTCTGCTGATACCATGTGTGAACGCTGTGATGGACTCTGTTGTCGAGTGTATGATATCTTCGATCGAAATACGGGGAAACTCGTGAAACGCTCAGGGGATAAGTGTGGCTATCTCGATATATCGAACCGTTGTCGTATCCATGCGACCAGATCGAAACATGCTGGATATGCAGATTCTTGTGAGATGTATGATTGTATGGAAGGATGACCCATCGTGACGAGTTTTTCGAGACGTATTCCTGTCGACTCACCTCAGAGAACAGGAATCATCTCTTCCCTGCTCGAGACGATCCGACTGCGTATCGTCGAGTCTCCTGAGTCACGCAATGATATCCTCCAGTATACCGCTGATCTCCTGAATCAGATCAGGATCGATGAGACACTGCTCATCTCAGTGAAGGTCGCACGGGTAAAGATCGATCGGTGGGGGAGATAATTCTAATGAATGATTATACCCAAATCATTGGTGAATCTTAGTGTTCCCACAATTGTCGCAGTGATCTGGATCTTCGAAGTGGGGATGATGATATATCTCCAGGGTTTTACAATACCGTAAGATCATATATTTTCAGAAACCTTTCTGCAATAAGCATCAGCTGCTTTCTTTTTTGCTTGTACATCATCATTCTGAATTTCCATATCAGGCTTTACCTCGATCATCACAACCTCGTTATCAAATTCAACAACAAAATCTGGCTCGTATCTATGGTTTGTGTTCCCTATTGTATCTCTCCAGAAAAGTCATTCGAATTGATTTGGAGCTGGCCTGAGCCAATCTTCCACACTACTGTCTCGATCAAGAAGATATGCAAGTCGAGCTTCATCAGATGAATCAAATTTATACCTTTTATGACAGGCTTTCGTAAAACTAGAATATACCTTCGATCGTGAGAATGAATCCACTTGTGAAGCTAGGGAGAATTCATTTTCACCCATTTCCATACTGATATTGTACGGGAGAAGATATGGGAGTGGCGATCTGAGTCCTGAATCAATAAAACAGTCTCACTCAATGATCTTGTGTTCATTTATCTGGGTATAGATATCACCTGCAATTTGATGAAAATTATTCTCGATGATTTCTCGAAGATGATCCTCGTTTTTGGTAAATCCACGATAATAATTCACAGCTTCGCGAGCTAGTAGTAGCAGAATATCTCTCTGTTCATCATAATCAACAAGTGGAAAATCTAGAAGACCTGCAATGACTGTATTTTCTGGTGACTGGTTGGTTCCTACTCCAATAGTATCCATTCGGGTTTCTCTCCTTTCACCTTCATTTCATACAACTCCTCATTCAAGAGTCATCTGCCCCACTCACTGGAGTGCTTGCTCAAGAATAGTGGTATTCATCTGAACTCGAGAAAGTCGAGTGATATCCAACTCAAATCAAGTAATACTGATATTACTATAGTGCGGAGTAAGTATGAGTCGTGGAATAGGGATATTTCGGAGTTCTAACTCAGCCTTCATGCTATCGGTTGATATTTTGATCTCACTCTTTACTTCGCTCGAGAACTGAGCAAATAAGGACCCTTCTTCATATGGGGTATCCATTTGTTCTTTTTCCGTCTGCTGTGCATGATAGGTCTCAAAACTAAGCTCTCGGACCTTTTCTTTTGCTAGACCTGTTACCATCTCATCAGTCTTCTTTTCTATAGCATACATTCGCACATCCTGGGGTGTATTTTCATCAAAAGTTTTCGATACCTCTTTTCTCGCAATCTCTGCAACGGCTTCCATGATGATAGTATTTTCTTTGATTCTCTCTTCGAATTTCTCGATAACGAGAGATCGTGACTCGACGATAACTTTTGTTTTCGAAGCATCCTCAGCAGATACTTGTTCGATATTGGTTGGCTGGATGAGAGTAGAGGTCCGAGCTTGCTCTACTACTTGGGAGTATTTCTCATGGGCCACGATCATAACTCTGTCTACCAGTTCATATTTTTGTTTTCCAGTGGATTCATCATAATATGAAACCCTTGATCCATATGGAAGCCTCAGCCCTCGTCCGATTGTCTGTTCGGTGAGTATCTCTGAGGCTGATTGACGGAGTGGAACAATAGTGTAGATATTGGCAACATCCCATCATTCCTTCAACATGTTTACATGGATCACGATTTCCACATAGTTATCAGGAGATTCGAGTGATATGAGTTTATCAACGGCTTCATCTGATTCTTCTCCAGTGGTTTTTGTGTGGACCTCGATCACTTTTCATCGATAGATACCGCCACGGAATTCATCGCTATCTATGAGAGCTCGGAGTTCTTTGGCATGATCAGTATCTTTTGCGACGATCAGCATCACAGGTTTCACTGGATCAACATTGTTCTCGCTCGCATATTCAGCAATAGCCAGTTTTGCACGCCCATGGAAATATGCACCGAGTTGGAGCTTGCGTTTATCGGTTTCGAGAGATTCGCTATCAAACTGTTTGAAGTCGATATCTGCTTCTGTCCCTATCCATGGATCCTTCACATACTTATCTCGGATAGCATTTCCGAGGTTATAATTGTAGACAATATTATCTTTCCTCATTTTACTTACATTCTTACCTCTCCCTATTTTCTTATTAGTATATGGGGTTGCTGTAAATTCCAGACCCATAAGCGGCCCCATAATATCTAGAAATGAAAATGCTTTATCTCCATGATAATTATGTGATTCATCGAGAAGTACAATGAGATCATTAATTCCTGTAAGATATTCAAAATAAGTAGTTCATTGTGTTTCTTTAAATCAATGAATACCCTTTCATACTGTATCAAATTGATCTATATTGAATATATTGATCTGGATCTTGTTTCCTCCCATGATGGATATCTGCGTATTGGATGGACTATTCGCATAGTTATCCTTAGTGATAATATTCGCCGTAAAGCTATTGATCTCTTCGATACCACGAAAGACATATTTTGGATTATTCATCTTCGAGAAGTCATCCACGAGCTTGCGATAGATCGTATTTCCTGGAGCTACCAGAAGAAAGTGCTGGACTCCATACACGAGAAAGAGGTACGCGACAAATGCCCCCATAAGTCGAGTTTTCCCGACTCATGTAGCGAGAGCAAATGTAAAGGCAGGGAAAGCTCTACCATCGAACGATGCAAAACTCGCAGAGAGAGGTGTACTCTGAAAGTGAGATCGAGTGAGTGACTCTATCTCAGAGATGGATTTTCTCTCAGATTTTCGCATATTGCCGAGAAGCACTCGACCTGCATCAGTACCCAGATAGTCAGCAAAGAGTATGAGACTCTCTCTTTGGGGCGTACGGAGTTGCATCGTACGAGTGATATATGAGAGGGCTTGAGTGGAGTTCATAGAAATACAATTACGAATTACGAGAGTTTTTTGATATCTTTTTTTGGTGGGAGAAAATTCTCTCCTGTCACGACACTCTTTCAGATTTTTTCTTCGAGGGCAAGGCGAGCATCTCGAGCGATTTTCCCTCACTTTTTGGCAGGAATTTTGTTTTCCTCGAGTCATACGCTCTCCATATTCTCAGCGATACGACGAGTCGAGAGCTCGGCAAGAGCGGTAAATAACAATTCTTCCTCGCTCATATGATCTCGGAGATTGTGTGACCCCGTGAGTCACTTTAGGTCTTTGTGATCTCCTACCCTCAGTCCCGTCCACTCCTCGTGGATGATATTCGTGAGTAGAGCGAATTCGTTTCACTTCTCGACTCCATGTTCGTTCCAATAGTCGGTGAGCTTGTTGCGAGTCTCTTGTCCTGTCATGCGTTGCTGTATCCACTTCTCACTGCGACCGTGTCTCTTCCAGAGCTCCCTGGAACGATCCAGTGCGATCTCAGGATCGGATATCTCTTGCATGCGTTCGTACCCGACTCGAGCGAGCCACTGCTTAAACGGTTCTGCCTTTGGGGATGGGACGCTTTGGATAATTCGCAAAAGTGTCTCGGTATCGGCACAGTCAGTCGCATATTTTTTACCATCGGATGAGGGGAGTTTCAGTTGTCGACAGATTGTCGATAACTCAAGTCCATCATCCAGTTTCACACGAACTTTCATTCGATACCAGTAATCTTTCGGATCATTGCTATCTGTAAGTGCACCGATGACATCCACGATAGAGAAATACCACTTTTCATCGTGCCATATTTTTCGGATTTCTTTGGATTCAAAAAGGGTGATAGTTGAGTTGGTCATAAAAAAGAAAGTTTAGAAAATATTTACGAATAAGCAACTGTCCGATTTTTTCGGACAACTCAAGTTTTATACATTATTGTCTTCCTCATCTTCCCATTCCACCTCTTCTATAGCACTTTCTCTGATAGGGAGGAGATATTCCTTCTTACCATATTGGCATGCCTTCAGGACTGACTGTGGGATCTTCTTGATAGTGATTCTCGAATCTGCAGACTCAGCTCCAGGTTCATATTTGCGAGTAGCGATCGTGAGTGAGTCATCGCTAGCGAGGTGACTCGCTATCTGACGGATCACTCCAGCTGACATCATCTGAGTAGTGACGTAGAGATAGTTCCGTCCAGTACCTACTCCTTGCTTGTAATACTCGGTATCACTCGGAGAGAATGTATAACCGAGGAGCTTGCACATTGCTCGTACGAGCCGAGCGTCATCATAGAACTCATCTATGACTCTATTTCCGAATTCATCAGTCGTGATGAATGAAGGAGCGAGCTCGTAGAACTTGTATCCTCCCCCTCATTTCCAGTCCACTGACTTCGTGATACCTCATCCATCCTCATTGTCGATCACTTTATCGAGTCGCACTTTGCAGTGTGTATAGGCATGATCCCCCATCTCGATACCGATCCATCGACGATCCATCTTATGCGCGACTGCAGCAGTAGTTCCAGAACCGAGGAATGAATCAAGAATTAGATCTCATTCTTTTGATGCAAGAAAAGCTATTTTTTCAATTAATCTCTCAGGTTTTGGAGTATTAAAAATACTATCACCAAACTCCTTAACTTCTTTTTTCGCCTCTTGATTATCTCAAACTTCAGTGCGATACCAGATTGTTTTTGAAACCATACCATTCTTCACATCAGATAAGAAACGTTTTAGCTGTGGTCATCACTTACCATCTTTCCCAAAATAAAATCTATTTTCAAGTAAATAAGTCTCGGCACTCTCTTTACTGAATCTATAACAGCTTCCCTTTGGTGGTAAAAATTCTTCTCCAGTATTTGGATTAGTAATTGAAAATACGCCCGATTCTGAGAATGTTTTAACTAAAACATCTCATGATTTCCAGTCTCATCTTGGGTCATTATCTGGATTTTTATATCTACCATTCATTTCTTCAGTTCTTGGCATGAGGTATGGTCTCCATAAATCTTTATTTTTCGCATAAACAAGAATATGATCGTGGCTATCAGAGAGCCACTTTGCATCATTTTGAGGGGAATACTTTTTTTCCCAAATTACATTCGCAACAAAATTCTTACGACCAAAAACTTCATCACAAAGAACCTTCAAGTAATGAGTTTCATCATCATCTATCGAAATCCAAATACTTCCATCATCAGA
>JAYUQR010000115.1:0-2996 GCA_043756665.1 Candidatus Altimarinota bacterium
CCCTATCAATATGAGAAAATCCTGAGGGAGCATTGAATACTCCGATGACAAATGACGTAAGTAAGTGAAGTGATGAGGATATTCCTGAGTGGCTCAAGGGAATGAATGATGCAGATAGTGAGGAGCTCTGAAACCCCAGTCAAAATACATCGATATGAATGGATCCTTTTGCTACTCACCCCTCTGATCTCACACTCCCTAAAGCTCCTATCCCACTCTGAGAAAATTGAACGAACTGAATCAGTGAAGCTCTACCTAGCACTTCTGAAACTCCGAATCCTAATGGAGACCTTCCTGATTGGCTCGTGAATTCGGTCAATGAAGAAAAAGTTCCCCCAGTAAAACCAAAGAAAAAGAAGACCCCCATAAAAAAAGACGTCCCTCCGTCCCCAGTAGAGCCCATAAAATCAACAGTCACTTCATGAGATCTACCAGATTGGCTCAAGTAATTTCGAACTCCCAGACTCTTTGTTGGGAGTTTTTTTTGACGGGAAGGAAGAATCTCTATATACTGTTAGAAATAATTTCACCCTATGTCCGATCTCGAATCAAAATCTACAAACGAAACTGACGGAAAACAAGATCATAAAGAGTCTTCTCTGCTCGCGGAGATACTACGAGCCCAAGGTCAGATAGAGGCTCTATCTGAGACTCATGAGAGTCATACATGAGAAATATCCTCGAAAGAATGACTTTCTGAAGGACTTCCAAAAAAGAAAAGTGAGCCTATTTCATGAGCAATGTTCATGAAACTGATTGGGGCAATACTTTTTGTTGTTATTATCTTTTTCGGGAGTTTCCTTGCCTATATCGTTTTCAATCCTGATCAGGCAACATTCTTTATCAATATATTCGGGATCAATCCGAGTGATATAGCGAATCTCCTCAAGAACCTCATTAATGGAAGTTTTGGGGTCATTATTTTCATCTTCTCTATACTCTGGATCATATCGCTCTTTCGGGCTATATGGACTCCAAAGTTACTGAAACGGAAAAAACTACTTTCGGGATTGGCAGCAGGATTTGTCGGGATAATACTTTTTGCGATACTCAGTCTCTGGGGATATCTCTTCACTATTATCAACGCGACTGACTACACTAATCCAGAATGATCTATCCTCATATATAACAATGAGCTCTACACAGATAAAGATGTTCGTGAATACGCACAAATAGTAAATGGGTCAAATCTTATCGGTCCGATTACCCTACTCTTTGATCTCAGATCAAATGCTGCTCTCATATCGAAAAAGAATGGTGTAAATATCAAAGACTATACAATCGATAGTGATGGATGAGTGTGTAATGACGGTGGATCTGTTATCACAGGAACCGACGCTCTCGGTGAAAAAAGTATCATATGTAGTTTTGATTCCGTGAAATCTTATAAAGTCACCGGTTCGTATACAGTCATTTCCCGTACAGGCGAAGAGAAAAAGGTTCCTATGAATATCAGTCCGATAGAAATCCGATGACTCGTGAATATAACCCGATCGAAAAATATTCAAGGAAAAGATATTATCACACTCAACGCTGAAAATCTCAAGAAAATAGGAAATCCTCGTTGGGTCTATCTCCAATCAAATAATAAGGTAGTAGAAAGTTCAAGCATCACAGAAAGTCTCGATCCTATCCCGAAATATATCTGTCTCAGACTCCTCAGTGAAGGATGTGATCATATATACGTACTCCAAGATAAGGATAAAAATGATGTAGTCGGGAGTATAGGAAGTGTACAAGACCCTGTCGATCCACTCTTATTCCACCTCCAATTAAGCGGATCTTCGATAGATCCAAAACAAATTACCAATATCGAATGGCTTGTTTATAACGATAAATGATCCCAGACTATCATCTGTAGTAACTGAGGTGAACGATGTGATTATCGATTCTGATCCTATGGAGTCGAAAATATCAGAGCTGTAATCATTACAGCAAACAATAAACGGTACAATATAGAAACGGAACTGAGTGTCCGTGAACCACTGAGGCTCTCACGAAACATGAAGGTTATCGATAGTAATGGTATTTTGATCAACACACCGGAAACATATAAATCCGACCTCAGAGCCTATGTTATTGAGAATACCCTCATACCTCCCGTTGAGCTTACTCTCGATGCTCGGGATATCACCTCGAGTAACGATGGCTATACCCTGGAAAGCGTCTCTTGGAAGATTTCTAATGGAAAGGAAACCGAAGAAAAACGAGGAGATCGAATTAGTGTGACACTTACAGAGCCACTCAGATATATTATAGAATGAAATTATACCTTTAGGAGAAGTAGGACAAATGAGATCGAAATGACGAAGGATATTGTCATCATCGATATAGAAAGAAAGAGTCTCATGCCGAGACTCGATATCTCTGTGAATTCTGATTATGTTCCGAGTATAGTAACCGTGGATGCATCGCAATCTCAGTCAGAAAATGGTGAAATAAAGAAGTTTATTTTTAATTTCTGAGAAAATAAGGATCCAGCGGAATGAGATGCTATACAGAAATATGAGTATATCTCTGCCTGACAAAAGAAAATATCTGTTACTATCGTCTCAGAAACAGGAGAACGAGCTATGATAGAAAAGATTCTCGTACTCAAAGATGCGGCAAAGACGATTAATTTTTCCCCAAGTTTCTCCCCTGGCATAGTAGGTTCCACTATTGATTTCCAAACCATAGATACAAATGGACAGATACAAGAATATATATGGAATTTTGGGGATAATACTCCTACCATTCGTGGAGAATCGACTTCACATACCTTCACCAAGTCATGAACCTATCTGATATCACTCACTGTTGTCTATACTGATGGAACGAGAAAGACAGAAACAAAGAAATTCGAAGTAATTACCTGAGAACCATAATATAAATATCCCTCATCTTCATAGATATTCTATTTTATTTATATTTTCGCATTATGAAAACATATGCAATGTCCCTTCTCATCTGTATAGCCCCTATAGCCATGTTATTTTCTCTCGACTCTGTATTCG
>JAYUQR010000116.1:0-8077 GCA_043756665.1 Candidatus Altimarinota bacterium
CTCCTTTCTAACGAGGAATGAATTTATAATATGAGAAATATTCCCATAACAAAAAGCACTGTAGAGAATATTTTCTGCTCAAAATCCTATTACAAAACTGAGATACACGTTCTTTGCAGAAAAGACTGCATCAGCATATTGGCAATTCTCATTGTTTCAAAGATGTGAGAATACAAGAGTGTGTGATAAAGGGATTGAGTCTTGCAAAGATCGGAACTGAGAGAGAAATGGTTTATCGGGGATATATTCAAGAACATAGTTTGGTGCATCTTCCCAGAAAGTATTTCAGAGTGTTTTTACTCTTCCTGTTTCAGGATAGCGAGAGATAATCACATCATTTGTCCTATAGAAACTGAGTGTCTCCCAGCTTCATATGTCTCTCACAAAATCCCTAAACACGGTTTTTTTCCGTTTTTCTTGGATGAGTTTTTCGTAGTGTTGGATGGTTGACATGAATAATTCACTGAGGGATTCTTTCTATTATGCAGAATCCCCTTTTTTTACAAGTCCATATTCACTGAGAGCCTTTCTCTGTTATGCGGTATTACCGAGAAGGGAAAATACAAAAATTTGTATTTCTCTCATTCTTCACCATAATCACCCTATGCCACGTTTCACTGATATCACCCACATACTCACGCTTGCCCAGAGTCGATCACGAGGAGATTTTGCGACAGCTATGGATCGTGAACTCGGATATAGTTGGGATGGGACTCTCGAAGGGAAGATTACTCTCATAGATGAATACTTTATGGATGAGCAAAAAGTAAAAAGCGATAAACGAGAACCAAAAACCAAGAACCTTGTACCAAGAACCCAGAACCTAGAACAAAGAACCCAGAACCTAGAACAAGAGCTCATTCCAAGAATGGAATCAACTCTCCTTCCTATACTTGCGGTGATGGAGTATACGGGAGTCCGTTGTGATGCTAAGAAACTCGAGAAAATCTGAGAGAGTATCCATGAAGAAATCAAGAAACTCGAGATCGAGATCTATGATGTTGTCGGTGAGTTTTTCAATCTCAATTCTCCAAAACAAATCCAGGTCATCCTCTTCGAAAAACTCGGTATCAAGCCACTGCGAAAAAATAAAACAGGATTTTCCGTCGATAATGAAGTCCTCGAAGAAATCGCCAAAACGCATGATATTGCTCGCCTCATCCTCGAATATCGAACACTTGCGAAGCTCGAATCGACCTATATCGAAGGACTCACGAAAGCGATCGAGAAAAAATCGGGACGTATTCATACGACCTATGGACAGCTCGGTGCATCGACTGGACGTATGAGTTCGAATGATCCGAATCTCCAGAATATCCCGACAGGGAAGGGGTATCCCGATCAGATAAAGTCATGCTTCATCCCCAGTGAGGGAAATGTATTTATCGTTGCTGATTATTCACAGATCGAATTACGAGTCCTTGCTTTTCTTTCTCAGGATCATGGACTCCTCGACGCATTCGAAAAAGGAGAAGATATCCATACTAGGACAGCGAGATTTCTTTTTCCCGACTCTGTCATTGCGAAGAATGAAGCAATCCAGGTACCTGGAAATCTGGATCGCCACTCCCGAGTACTCGGGATCGCGATGACGAATCCAGAGTGGAGACCGAACCCCGAACAGCGTCGTATTGCCAAAACGGTGAATTTCGGTGTGATCTACGGGATCACAGGTTTCGGTCTCTCGAAGACACTGGGTTGTCCTCCTTATGAGGCCAGTCAGTATATCGATGCCTTCTATGCTCGCTATCCTCGAGTGCGAGCCTACTATGATGAGCTCCTCGCTGATGCTCGAGAAACGGGATATGTCGAGACCTACTTTGGTCGTCAGAGAAAAATAGAGTGAATCAATGATGCGAACAAGTTGCAACGATCGATCGCAGAACGTGAAGCGATGAATATGCCGATCCAGGGAACTGCTGCTGATATGATCAAACTCGCTATGATTGGTATAGATGCGAAAATCCGCGAAAAAAATCTCCATGGTTCAATGATCCTCCAGGTACATGATGAACTCGTTTTCGATGTTCCGAAGGATGAGGAAGGAATATTCAGAATACTCATTCGAGAAGTGATGGAAAGCATCCTTGTGCACGGTCGTCAATATATATATCCAGATGCGGTGACTGAAAGCAAGGATATGCATATCAACTCGAGTATATGAGAGGTTCCGAGTACGATGACCTTTCCACCGATCCGAGTCGATATCCATAGTGGAACGGACTGGGTGAGTGCAAATGGATAGGATTTTCTATATATATTTCCTATATGGATATGCCACAATGACAAGATATACATAATCTATGAAGACCAGTTATTCTAGATAGAGAAAATTATGGTGCGCCACCAAAAAACTGTGGAATAAAAATAAATGAAACATGTTTCTCTGTATATGAACCACAAGCTTGGAGCGATGACGCATGAAACTGGTTCTACAATTTCAATGCTGCTCTCCAGCTGGAAAAAGCACTCTGAAGAAAACTTCCTCATATTCAAGAACTAGTAAGTGCTATTAATAATAATCCTGATAATTTCAGGCAAAATGCAGGTTATCGTATTGGAAATGATGGAGAATTCTTTGAGAGGGGAAAATTCTCAACTTTTTGGTCTAGTAGTATTTCTATCCTCGGCGGGGCATATTGTGCATATCTAAAAAATAATTCAGAAGTAGGTAAATCTTGGAGCTTCAAAAATCGTGGATTATCTATTCGGTTTATCCGAGAATAGATTTGATTTTCCATGGGAAAAGTATACACTCGCAATACACTAATATACTTCCTATGACTGCAATAGCTACGAAACCAGCCCAGACTCGACGTCTGATCCAACCGAAAGTGATCACGACCATACGACTTGATCCCGATATGAAGCGTGAGGCTCAGAGTATCACGAAATCGATGGGGATCGATCTTTCGACATTTCTCCATCTGAAGGTGACTGAGCTCGTCCGGACTCGCAATATGAGTTTCTCTATTCCTGATGAGGATAGTTGGCTCACAGATGAGGTTGCACAGGAACTTGATACATATGTGAAAATGATCGATAGTGGAGAAGAGCCTGTATATGGACCATTTACTTCCGATGAGTTTATCGATCGGATGAAGAGTTAGTCGAGATAATTCTCGTTTTTTATTATTTCATTTCTCTCTATGATTATTAGAGAATCATCGGCATACCAACCAAGCTTCTGCAGATTGAAGGCACATGAGAAAGTTGCTACCATAGCAACAATTGAACTCTTTCTTGAGAATCCTCACCATACTTCTCTCCGCAATCATCAACTGAAAAAACCGATGCAACATCTCCGATCGATATCTGTCACCGATGATATCCGTATCATATTCCGTGAGAAGCGAGAGTATTCGGAAGTTTTATTTATCAGTATTTGAGATCATCCGAGTGTGTATTGACGGTAGAAACAAAGTTAGGGATCGAATCATTACTTTCTTTCTCCTTGAATTTCCCTCTGATTTGCCTATACTCGAGGCATGTTTGCATTCCCCCTCATCAATCTCATATTCATGGCGATCCTCTATCGTATCCATAAAAATATTTTCTATATAACTACCTTTATTGAGATTATAGTGTATATAGGGGGAGTTCTCTATATAGAGCAATCATTTTCCCATGCAGTTAATCAGTTCCTCTACTATCTTGCACTTACTGGTGCAGGACTCATTATCGTTATCGCAGCTTTTTTTATCGCCATTAGTCTGAACCATCGCCAGCTCTATAGTGATCAACATGAATAATTTTGACTCATTCTTCTTCCGTGGGTATATCGGTGCAGATGAGGAGATACATAATGTATTTCATCGGCATTTATTCGTGATCATCGAAGATATACTTCTCTGGACATTTTTCGGGCTGATTATACCAGCATTTCTCTATGGAAGTGATCTTTTCGGATTCAGGTCATCTCTCGGAAATGAGATCTATGCCTATAGCTATATACTCATTATATATACACTCCTCATGTATAAATTCTTCGACTGGTATGTCGATGTATGGATCGCTACAGAGAATACGGTCGTCGATATGAAGTGGAAATGGTTCTCATCAGATATCCTCTATATTCCCTATGAGAAGATCGAATGAGTCGAAATCAGGACTCGATCATGGTGGGCAGCATTCCTCGGTATGTCTGATGTCGTCGTGAAGCTCTCAGGCGGAGATCAGTTCACGCTCTACAGTGCTCGAAATCCGAGCGAGATCATTGCATTTATCCAGGAAAGTGCCAAGAAAAAATGACATAAGATCGGTGAAGAAGATCGTGAGCCCTTCGATATCCTCGTCGATACACTCTCAGATGTCGTGAAGGGTCATCTCACAACACGTGGGAAAGAGTATATCACTCGAGACTATGTCGAGAAACTCGATGATACTCTGATGATCGGCAAACCGATAGACCTCAGAACTGAAGATGAGAAAATCATCATCGAGTCATGGAAATCGAAGTATAAGAAAAAAGAAGAACATCCTCCCGAGTGACATGATGAACTTGAGGATTCTCATAAAAAGAATCAGGATCATTACTAAGAAGAATTAATTTCTGTCCCCATTCTGGAAACTCACCCCTATCAGTTATCATTAACCCTTTATCAATTATGAAAACAGAAACTATTATCCATGCTGCTGATTATCCGACAGAACGAGAAAGTATCGAGATTATTACAAAAAATAATCTCACAGGAAAGCTCGATAGTTATCTCAAAAAACTCCATATCGGAGATAATCCTATTCGAGTTGAACTCACACTGAAACGTGAGAAGGATGGGAAATCAACTGGAAAACTGACTATCACCGTGAGTGGGAAGTCATATCGATCAGAGCGAGAGAATTTTGATAACCTCCATGATCTCGTGAATCATCTCTTCGGTCATGTAAAGGATCAATTAGTGGATTAAGTTCAGGAACGAACCACCCCGACTTCCACCTCTGGCGGAATCCACCCCGCGGGGTGGGGGAATGGGCAATACTCACTGATTCTCCCTTTGTAAATTCAGTTTGAATAAGGAAAATCCTTGTCATTCCTGCGTAGGCAGGAATCCAGCATCGAAAAATAGATTCCGGCATCCCCCAGGAGATCTTCTCCTCTCAATTGCATGAGAATTCACCTTATAAAGCCGGAATGACAATTCTGATACCTGATAACTTATATCTCCTCATGTCCATCCTTCTCGGTATCCTCCTCACATTTCTCGTATTTCTCGTCGTTGTTCTCATCCATGAACTCTGACACTTTACGTTTGCTCGATTGACAGGTATGAAGGTACTCGAATTTTGATTCGGTATACCACCCAAGGTATTTCGAGTCTTTCGAGATCAGAAGGGAACTGACTATACGATGAATCTCCTTCCGATAGGCGGATTTGTTCGGATCAAGTGAGAGGATCCTACGAGTCTCGAATCGCTGGATCCAGATTCTTTTTCGCAGAAAAAATGGTGGGCACGATCGGTAGTCCTCATTGCTGGAGTGACATTTAATTTCATACTCGCGATCCTAATATTTACCTTCTCATTTTTTATCGGAATTGCGCCGATTGCTCCGAATTTTCTCACAGAGAAAGACTATGGATCGATCCTCCTTCCTACTCCAGAAACTGCACTCAGAGATGGCTACATGAGCTATAGTGGCATAGTATTGACGCCTCTTTCGGGAAGTATTGCTGAGCGATCATGAATCCTCCCTGGTGACATACTCCTCATGGCTGATACAGTAGCTATCCAGTCCCCAGAACAGTTCATGCAAATGATCGGACAAAAAGAGAGTCTATCACTTCTCGTTCAGTGAACGGGCAGCACAAGGAATATCACTATCAAGCCTCAAAATAAAAAAGTAGGAATGTATATCGGCTACAATGAACTCAAAATAAACAGGGAATATAGACTCCATTACGGACTTTTAGCATCATTTTCGAAATCGGTAGTAGAGACATATCGCCTCTCGTATATGACTCTTGCAGTTCTCGGTGATACGTTCAAAAATCTTCTCTTTCCTGCTACGCCAGAGGATCGAAAGATCGCTGAATGAATGCTCGCAGGACCGATCGGGATGTGAGCTGGGTTCGTGTCGCTCGTCGATATTGGCGTCACCTGGAAGATGATCATGATGATTATCGCGATTATATCGATCAATCTCTGAGTTTTTAACCTCCTTCCATTTCCAGCACTCGATGGGGGTCGGCTTGTATCAACAACATTTCGAGCCCTTTTCGCGAATACGACTCTCGATAGGCATCGATTTTCTCAGATAGAGAATACTATTCATGCATGATGAATGGTATTGCTTCTCGGGCTTTCTCTCTTGGTTGCCTATTTTGATATCTCGAAATTTTTCTAACTTCTACCTATGTCTTATTTTGCACTTTTTTGCCTCTTATTCGGAGGAATGATCATTGCCTATCCAGAATTTCTTGCCTATCTCATTGGATATTTATTTATCTTTATCTGACTGAACTCACTGTTTTTTTCACTCATCCTTTTTCGGAAAAAACCGACCAACACAGGATCGAGTTTTTCGGTGGGTGGATATGAGATAATCAAAAAACGTAAATAATGATTATGTTTTTCTTATCTGGTTGAGTACTTCTCTGATTTCTCCTCTTTCCTATACTCTTATGGGGATATGCCGTGAGGCTCCTCTCAGATCATGAGTGGAATAGATCTCGATTTTTCTATGGAATGATCGGTTGATGAATTTCTGTTGCAGTGCTTCATTTTTTTACTTGATACCTCCAGGGTTCATTTCTGATGCGATCATGAGCCATCTTCTTCGTTCTGGCAGTTCTCTTTTTGTTTGTTTTTATAACGACAGGAAAAGGATCTCCTTATGTGAAAGTATTTCTGAGAAAAACAGCATTACTGCATATAACGCTCTTCACGATGCTCTACATTTTTTTCGAAGGTATATCGAAGATACTTGTACTCAATATTCACGAATATCTCCCTCTATACGGATGAATTGTGTGATATGTTTTCGCAGCTTCTATAGAGGAATCGACGAAACATCTTTCGAGTGTAGGATTGACAGCAAAAGAATTTCGTTTTTCGAGAAAAGATCTTCTGATTTTTATCTTCTTTATATCGCTTGGTTTCGTATGTGTCGAGAATAGCATATATCTGATACAAGCATTCTCCCATGGAATTACGGATATCATTTTCACGGGAATTAATCGATCGATATTCTCACTTTTGGCGCATCTCTTTTCAGCCAGTATCTGTGTGATGTTCTGGTGGAAGGCATTATCATATGGCGTATTCTCATGGAGATATATTGCCATATTTCTCGCCTGATTCATCCTCTCGAGCCTGAGTCATGTCGGATTCAATCTTATCCTTATCTATGCTCCTTACTGGTGAGTAATCCTCTATGCTCTCGTCGCATATACGACTTTTACACAATGGTTGGTGCTCGATGAGTCCTAATCTCGATACGCCGACTACCATCTTCGAGGAGGGTAATATGAAATGTTTTTGTTGCCAGGTAATGATCTCCGAGTATCTCCGGCCATTCGATGAGACATATATTCTCACTATTATCGAGGATTTCACCCCCACCGATGAGATCGAAATTTTCGAAGGTATCGAGCCTATAGAGATCAAAATGATAGAGCCATTCTCCATATTTTTGGTAATATGTGTATGTCGGACTCCGTATAACCATAGAGGTATCAGTAAAAAATCTCCTGAGCATACTTCGAATCAGTGTCGTTTTTCCTGTTCAGAGGTCTCAAAAGAAGAAAACACGATCTCCCGGAGACAGATCAAATGGAATCTCATCGAGTTCTTCTTCTCGAAAAATAGTATAGATGTCAAGATATAAATCTTCCATATTTTGCATATGTATATGAGTTATGGTATGCTCAGAAGAGTAATCATAACTCTCCTTTATGCAAGTCAATCATACTCATGTAAATGATGTTAGTCCGAATCGATTTCCCTGGTTTTTCTCGCTTGCCATTGCGTTATTTATAGGAAGTGCTGGTATCGTTCTCTCCCTCTATAATCTCTATCTCGATAGCCAGATACGTACGCAGAAGGCAGAGATTACAACACTAGAAAATAATATCAATCT
>JAYUQR010000117.1:0-2969 GCA_043756665.1 Candidatus Altimarinota bacterium
GATGGTCTCGCTGAACTCCAGGAAGAACTCCGATTCCTCCGAGAAGAAAAACGTGTCGAAATCGCTGAAAAACTGAAAGAAGCTATCTCCTATGGAGACCTCTCTGAAAATGCAGAATACCAAGAAGCTCGAGATGAGCAGGCACAAGTAGAGCTTCGCATCGCAGAACTCGAAGAAATGCTGAAGCCTGGAAGCTATGATATTATCGATGATGAAAAATCGACAAAGAAGAAAAAGCAAGGTATCAATGTCGGAAATACTGTGACTCTTCAGGAAGTTGGCGAGAAATCCGAGATAACATATCTCATTGTCTGAGCACAGGAGGCAAATATATTCGAAAATAAGATTTCCAATGAGTCTCCCCTTGGACGATCACTTATCGGAAAAAATACTGGAGATACTGCTACTATGACGGCCCCATCAGGAAGTCGTGAATACCTCGTTATCGCAGTCCAATAATTTTTCCTTATGATACTCAGAGATTTCCATACATACCTTCTCGAGTATACGATAGCAGTCCCTTTTTTTGCTCTACTTTTTGCAATCATAGTAAAATGACTCGTCCATAAACTCAAGTGACACTTCACGATCGGAAAGATGTTCGGAAGCGGGGGCATGCCCTCAGCCCACTCGACCTTCGTGATAGCTCTCGCGACGTCTATGGGGATGAAGTACGGTGTCTGGAGTGATAACTTCATGATCTGTCTCGTCTTCTCCATCATCATCATCTATGATGCGATGAATGTCCGTTTCCAGGCAGGACTCCACGCGAAGATCCTGAATCGCATAGCACACAAGGAAGGTGAAGAACTCAATGAATCTATCGGTCATACTCCAGCAGAGGCACTCGTCGGGGGAGTGATCGGATTTAGTACAGCAGTTCTCCTGCTCGGGATATAATTCTTTATAGTTTGATTTAGACCAATACTTTGTCATTCCGGGCGAAGTCCCGGAATCTATTTTCTGATGCTAGATTCCTGCCTCCGCAGGATTGACAAGAACGTATCTAATTCAAACAAACACTATACAACTCTCGGCAAAAGAATGAAATTCCTAGACTCTAGTGATTTCTCGTTTCTTTTATACTAGCAAATTCACTTCTAGCAACTATCACTCTATGTTCTCCATCCACGACGAAAAACAGATCATCGCACTTCTCGAGTCTCATGGACATAAGCGATTTCGCTATGCTCAGATCGAGAATGCGATCTATAAAAATCTCATCACTGATTTCGATACGATCGAAACCCTTCCGAAAGAGGTACGTGAACTCCTGAAAGAACACTGTTTTTATTACTCACTGCGAATACACTCCGAAGTCACGAGTGAAGATGGACAGACGACAAAATTCCTCTTCAAAACACACGATGATAAAATGATCGAGGCTGTTATCATGCGTCATCTCTCAGGTCGAAATACACTCTGTGTGAGCTGTCAGGCAGGGTGTCCGATGGCCTGTAGCTTCTGTGCGACGGGAAAGCTCGGACTCATCCGCAATCTCGAATATAGTGAGATCATCGAGCAGATTATGGTCGCGAATCATCTCCTCGCAAAAGATGGGAAAAAGATCCGAAATGTCGTCTATATGGGTATGGGTGAACCCATGCTGAACTATGATAATGTCGCCGAATCTATCCGTATCGCGAGTCATCAGAAAAAACTCGATCTCTCGAATCGTCGTATCACGATCTCGACCTGTGGGATCGTCCCCGGGATCGATCGACTCGGGGATGATTTTCCTCAGGTCTCCCTCGCGGTCTCCCTCCATGCTCCGAACGACGAGGCTCGCAAACGTATCATGCCCGTCGAGACGACTTATCCGATCGATTTGCTCATGGCTGCTCTCGATCGATATGTCGAGAAGACGAATAAACGAATATTCTACGAGTATATCATGATCGCCTGAGTTACGGATCGTCCTGAGTTCGCACACGAGCTCGCGAAGCTCCTCGAAGGCAAGCTCGCACATGTGAACTTCATCCCCTACAATCCTGGGGAAGGGATCATGGGGAATGGCTTCCAGCCGACGAGTAAAATCATGATCAAAAAATTCCAGGATACTCTCGAGCAGGCAGGAATCCCCTCGACAGTCCGCCACACGATGGGAGATGATATCGATGCTGCGTGTGGTCAGCTCGCACTCAAGGAAGAGTGAAAATCCCTCGCCGAAGAGGAAGGCAAGGGAATGAAGAAACTCGTGGAAGGGTATTGGAAGAAGGAGGACTAGTTACCGAGGGTATGTAGGAAATCGATGTTGTTGCTGAAAATAAGATTGCGGGAGCTTAATTTCTGATCTACCTACCATGAGTGCTAGATAATCATTCTGTATCCAGTGAAGCATAAAATCCGCCGCCGATTTTTCAGCTCATTGAGCTAGAACTTGTCGGATTTTTCAGGAATATGCTTGTCCTATAGCTAAAATAGTCACAGCTAGTATGGGCTGTTCGTTTCGTGAGATTCACCTTCAATACATGGATTTGAATAGGAGTTGGTCTATTTTATCTCTAATATTTTGATTTACTTTAATTTCCGAATTTCGTTGTTGAGATGGGTTTATTATTCCCATTGATCACATTTCAGTCATCAATTTCATGAGTTCTCCGATCTCAGTAACTACAAGCATTTCGGTAGAAAGCGTCGGAACTTTTTCAAGTATACCCTTCATAGAATCTCTATAATATTGTATCATTTCCAACGGAACAGTCTCTGGTTTCTGAGCTGTTGGGGAAAATTCTTCAACAAAACGAAAAAAAGCATCATACCGTTCTTGAGACATAAAAGAAAATAGAGAAATAAGCAATCAAATATTACCCTCTCTCTCTCATTTGTCAAATTTTTTCTGATATAAAATATTTTTTGTCAATTTCCAAAATTGTAACTGCTCACTAGACCCTCCTAAGCAAGTGATGTTCGCAGTTCATGGTACTTCGTAAAAAAGTTATCTGGGTGTTTTGCTTTGAGAGAAAGGA
>JAYUQR010000118.1:0-7988 GCA_043756665.1 Candidatus Altimarinota bacterium
GGAAGTCGAAGTACATCAGATCATCAAAGACGGTGAAAAAGAACGTATCCAACTCTTCAAGGGGCTTATCATCTCTATGCGAGGAAAAACAGCTCTCGATAAAGTCATCACTGTCCGTGCTGATATCGAGGGTATCGGGATCGAGAAAATATTCCCGATCAATTCTCCATATATCTCGAAAATCGTCGTTCTTCGAAAATTTAAGGTACGTCGTAAAAATATCAGCTATATCCGTGAACTTACTGGAAAGGCTGCTCGTCTCAAAGAAATAAAGTAATCCCCAAAAAAGAAGATCTATCTTCAAAGGTCCTTATCAAAATATTGATAGGGCCTTTTGATTATTCCGAAGATGGTGGATACGTTCTTTTTTTTTCCTGATTATGCGGGCGTAAGATACTCTATATTTTTCTATTTTTTTCTGAATACTTCGGAACCATGTTTCAGATAAATTTTCTCGAAAAAACACTTGATTTTTAGGTATTCTTCATGGAGTATGTCCTACACTCTATATCGAGTAAATCTCGTATACGGTAGCGATTGTCAACATTATTTTTTCTTTTGACTTCATAGGAAAAAGGAATAAAACGGTGTCCAAGAAACAAACTATAGAATAGTAAATAAATGAAATAAACGAAGAGTCAACTATCTCTCTACACTGCAATAATCATGTCCAAAAATTTCGAATTCACTCATCTACAAACGGTCGTAAAAGAACTCTCTCTCCAGATACGGAAACAGGACTTTCTCACGTACTTTAAGAAGTTCTCCCTGATGGGTGTTACCCCAGAATCTGTCACTCTCGGGGTGGTATCATCATTTCATCGGGACAATCTCGCTCGAAAGTTCTATACGGAGATAAAAAATGCGATCCAAAATATCAATCCTGCAATTCTCTCTATCGATATCGTCGTCGATGATGCGATCGAAGTGAAGACTGAGGAATATGTTATAGACTGTCGGATGAGCCTAAAAGAGAGTGAGAAAATAACGAAAAAGCAGCAGGTAGAATGAGTCGAGATCGTCGATGGGATCAATTCCCGACTCATCAATGATCGCTATCGACTCGATAACTTCATCGTCGGACCGAGTACTCAGCTCGCTCATGCGGCTGCCGAGGCAGTGGCACGAAGGCCAGGATCATCCTATAATCCGCTCTATATTTATGGAAATGTCTGACTCGGAAAGACACACCTCCTCCAGGGAACGGCGAATATCATCCGAACAAAACACAAGAATCTGAAAGTCGTCTATACGACCGCAGATCGATTTCTCACCGACTATGTCGCCAGTATCAAGGGACGCTCCGTCGATAAGCTCCGAGAGAAGTACCGTCAGATCGATGTCCTCGTGATCGATGATGTCCAGTTTCTCGCAGGGAAAAAGCAGACACAAGAAGAACTCTACAATATCTTCAATATCCTCTATGAGGCAGGAAAGCAGATCATCCTCTCCGGAGATCGTCCACCGAAGGAGCTCACAGAACTCGAGCCACGACTCCAGAGTCGGTTCGAGTGGGGAATCACGGTCGATCTCGGAGAGCCTGACTATGAGACACGTCTCGCGATCATCCAGGAGAAGTCCCGAGCTCGGGAATTCATTCTCGAACAGGAGGTAGCAGAATTCATCGCTGAAAATGTCACGACAAATGTCCGAGAACTCGAAGGGATTCTCAATCAGATCATCGCTGAATACGATCTCAAAAACACCCCTCCAACGATCGAGAATGTCGCTTATCGCCTCTCGAAACTTGCAGTGAAATCGATCGCCTCGACGCTCACCTCGAGCCGTATCCAACGTATAGGGAACTGTAGTTACGAGGACCTTATCCAGGCAGTTTCGAGTCACTTCGGTATCGAGATCCGCACACTCCTCTCAGAAGACCGAAAGAAAGAAAATATGATCCCTCGTCAGGTCGCTATGTACCTCCTCAAAAATAAACTCCACTTCACCTATGAACGTATAGGAAATATATTTTCTGGTCGCAATCATACGGCTGTCATGTACTCATGCAAGAAGCTCGAACTCGTGATGAAGAAGGATCAACAAGTCGTCTATGAAGTGAATATTATACGAGATAAATTGGGGATTTAATTATCAATTTTTCAATAGTTTAATTACGAATAAGAAATCAATAGTTCAATTATCAATGTATCAATTACGAATAAAGGAAAAATACATCAACCTACAATAATTCAATTACGAATATATTATGAAGGAAAATATCATTCGAGATAAGAGCTTTGCTTTCGCTCTGAGAATCGTAAAGCTCTATAAATTCCTCTCAGAAGACAAGAAGGAATTCATATTGTCTAAACAAATACTCCGAAGTGGTACTTCTGTATGAGCGAATATCGAAGAGACTATTGGGTGAGCTTCACAAAAAGAATTCCTTCATAAACTCGCTATATCATATCGAGAAGCCCGAGAAACTTCTTACTGGCTTCGGCTCCTCGAGTGAGGAGAATATATTTCTCATGAACAATTCCTTTCTCTGAGCAATGACTGTGAAGAACTCCTAAAAATAATTGGCAGTATCCAGTCTACTATGAAGAAAAAAACATTGAAACAAGATTCGTAATTGAACTATTGATGAACTCATTCCTGTCTCTTAATTCGTAATTGAACTATTGATGAATTGATTATTAACTATTGTCTCCACTCCCATAGGAAATCTCGAAGATATCACTCTCCGTGCTCTTCGTATCCTGAAAGAAGCTGATTACATAGCTTGTGAAGATACTCGTGTCACAGGACAACTTCTCGGATATTATGATATCGAAAATGGAGGACGACTGCTCTCATTTCACTCCCATAGTGGATTTTCGAAGATGGAACGCATTATCGAGCTCCTGAAGGACGGGAAACATGTGGCGCTCGTCTCGGATGCTGGCACGCCAGGGATTTCTGATCCAGGATTTGTCCTCATCAGGCGGGCGGTCGAGGAGGGGATTGTCATCGTACCGGTTCCATGAGCCTCTGCAGTCCTCTCAGCCCTCGTCGCGAGTGGGATCGACTGTCACCAGTACCTCTATCTCGGATTCCTTCCAGTGAAAAAATGACGTCAGACGATGCTCAGATCTCTCATAAATAAGCAGTATACCGTCGTCGTGTATGAGTCCGTCCATCGCATCGAGAAGACCCTCGAGGAACTCGGTGAATATCTGGGCCCCGATCATCATATCGTGGTGGGGCGTGAGATCACGAAGAAATTCGAAGAATTCAAACGCGGAACAATTGCAGAAGTGAGAGAATATTACCAGTGAGAAGGGAAGGTGAAGGGAGAATTTGTACTTGTGTTTTAGGAATTTCTTGTATAGTATTTTTGTAAAATACAACTTAAATTTTCTAGTTTATGGAAAGTAATGATTTTGAATTGTTAATTCGAGATGCAGCGCAAAGTTTATCTGATTGAGATCCCATAACTACCACCTTACTAGAAAGAATATATTCTGAGTCGGCTAGAATCTTATGAAGAAACTCGTATGAAGCAATCATAGCTGATACAAGAAACCGGATTGTTCAACTATTTAGAGATTGAAATATTGAATTTTATATTCCTGCACCTTGACGAAGAAAAAAGAGAGAAACACCAGAACAGTGGATAGAAAGAGTTATAGAGCCCTTGGTTCATGATGACATGAAGCAGGATCAATGAAATGGTAAGCCAATATATAGATTAAAATGGGTTTTAACTTAACACCACCTAAAGCTCATATTGGTAGCATTAGGATCAGGCGTATAATGTATTTAACGGACTCTTGGCTTCCATAATGGCTTACACTCGTAATTTAGTGGCTTTAGGTTAAAACCCATTTAGATTAAATATATATATTCCTGAGGACTGAAATATTGAATTAAGAAGATTTTATGATTCATTAGCTTATTATAGACGATCCCAAGATGGGATAAAAACTATAGGTGCACGAGGATATAAAAGAAAGGGTTAAGAAATTGATTTTCTCACTATTTCACTATAATTTTCTGCACCCGAGCTACAACTCGCATCATTGGAGTGTTTGAGGTTTTGAGTCTTAGATTCTTAGATTGAACATTCTAAGGCTTGAGCATTCGAACCTTCCAATACTCCAACATTCTAATCCCTTACCCACAACTAATATATGGTCTCCCAACTCAATGCTCGGCATAAGCCGAAGTACACTCTTTTGACATTTTATACATTCGTCGATATCCCTGAATCCGAGCTCGATACCGTCGCTCAGGAACATCTCGATTTCACTCGTGATATCGGACTCCGGTGACGCGTCTATATCGGAACAGAGGGAATCAGTTCCACCGTGACAGGCAATATCGGACAGTGCTGGAGCTATCGGAAATTCCTCGAATCATCGAAATATTTTCGGAATATTACTGATATCGATACGAAATCGACTCCCGTGGAGGATCATCAATTTCCTCGTATAAGTGTGAAGATCCGCAATGAGATCGTGACTCTGGGGGAGAAGGTAACTGCTCGAGAAGTGAAAAAGTATCATAAAGAAATCACCATCGAAGACTTCAAGAAAGTGATCGATGAAAATCCTGATGATTATGCGATTCTCGACATGCGAAATGATTATGAGTACAGACTTGGGCATTTTCGATGAGCTATCCCCGCTGGAACGGATAATTTCCGTGAAGTACCGAAACTCCTCGAAAAATATAAAACTGAATTCGCTGGGAAAAAAGTCGTATTCTACTGTACTGGCGGTATCCGCTGTGAGAAGGCATCTGTCATCATGAACAAGGCAGGGATGCGAGAACTCTATTCCCTCCAGTGAGGCGTCGTGAAGTATGTGAATGAGTACAATGATGGGAATTGGCTCGGGAATCTCTATACCTTCGATGGACGTATCTCGACACAGGTAGGAGATACATCGACTCATACGACGATCGGAGAATGCCTCTATACAGGCGAGAAGACGGATAATTGCGAAAATTGTCGCTATGCCCCCTGCAATGCTCGCATCATCGCAACACCGCAGGCATATCGGAAACATATGGGATTTTGCTCGAAGGAGTGCTACGACCAAGCTCGTCTCGATGGTTGTATCAAAGTTGTTCCATGGGATAAGATGGACTATCTCACGCTCGGACGTGAGATGCGAAGTGCCCACCTGACAAGGGGGGATGTCCGCCTTGGCGGACAGGGGGGTTTTGCCCTACATCCGAATCTCGAAAAAATCCAGAAACATCTCGATTCGAGGCTCGCGAAAGTCAAATGGTCGCATCTCACGAGTCAGAAGGAGGAAGAAATAGTGGAATGTTAAAATTTGCTGAGCAATATAAAATATATATACTCATACCTATATTCTAATCATTACTCGTATGTGAAAGATTATTTCATTTTTTAACCATAAATGATGAGTTGGTAAGACGACTCTAGTACATAATCTTGCCTTTGCTCTTGGTGACATATGAGCACGAGTTCTCCTGATAGATGCTGATCCTCAGATGAATCTCACAGCATCGTTATACGGACTTTCCACTTCTATGGAGTATTCCATGGAAAATACTTCGAAGTGGAGTCAACATGTGCAGAAATATATATCGCTTTCAGAACATTTGAGAAGGGATCTCCAAAACGAACCCTGTGCCAAGGAGCGTTTTCATACGAATTCAAAGTGATCTTGATATATCGACCTTATTGCCTGAGATATTAATCTCACAGCTACAGAAGCAAATATTTATGGTATAATCTCGAGCAGTAATGATTTTTTTAAGGAAATACCTGGAAAATTCGAACAGTCAATACGGCAAAGTGCATCTGACTACGATTTTGTATTGATAGATACCTCTCCCAGTGCCAGTAGTATCATCAATGCTCTCCTCGTATTCTCGAGTGATTATTTCATAGCTCCTGTATCTCCGAGTTTTTTCTCCCTCCAAGCTATAGATAACCTGACTACTATATTTCAGAACTGGACAAAGCTCCTTGCTCCATATGCAGCAACTCAGTGAAACCGGAATTGATTAACTCTTGGTGTAAAATTTCTCGGTCTTGTTGTACAGCTCGCGAAACGATTTAATGGTGGCTGAAAGAAAAATATGGATGGTTTTGCAAAATCCACCGAAGATTGGATTATTGATGTGAATAGGAGTGTGAAGAATTTTCATAAGTTTGCTATGCGAACAGAGAATACTATCACGGAAGACGCTTTTATGGACATTTTCGGCTCTATCACGACGGCTTCACCATTTCTTATCGAGAAGTGTTGCGACTTCACTCAGAAGCTCCGAACCATAGCGGAAAAGGAATGAGTACCCGTGATATATCTCGATCAGAAAATATGCAAAAAACATGATAAAAAAGTAGATATAACAAAACCAACAGGTCAGTACTACAAGGCACTAGAAGCGATTAATTCACAGTATAGGGGGATTGCATCGGCACTCATGAATCTCTAATCCTCCCTACAAAAAAGTCAGAAAGAAGAAGAAATAGTGGAGTGCTAAAAACTAGTCGAACCCCGCCATGTGGCAGGGTTCTTTTTTTTGGGAAGGTCTCATCTGAATAGCAACACTAAGCAGATAATTAGTTCAATTACGACTCCAAAGCAAAATACTAGTTTGCCGTAGATTTTCCCAAGGAATGCTCTTTCATCCAAAAATGGATTCTCGGATGGGTGGGAGAAGCGGATTATGAGTTTCTCCACAATCTTCCCTAAGAGGATTGGGATAATGAAGATCATCCCCAAGATTATTCGCTCTATCCTCGTGGTCCTCAGACCGATCAAGAATAGAGTAATCTTTTGCAGCATAAATGTTCCTTCCCAATCCACCTCACCGTGAATGGGAGAATCTTGACCGCGGTGAGCGGATGGGCGATAGCCCGAATATTCCCCAGCCACTTGAGAGCTGGACAAGTCGAATTCTACTACTACTACTACTACTTTTTGTCAAAGATTTTGTCAGAAAATTGACAAAAATAGAAGGATGTGGTAATTTCTAGTGAAGTATTAATCGATACGATCTATGAGTCTCAAATGACAATATTCTCAGAACTATAATGAAGCTGATGAAGTACAGAATCTTCATGATATTCGGAAAGTACTTTCTCTCTCTGGAGAGAAGGCTCGAGGATACGAACAACGTGTCATCGACATACTCTCGAGAAAGACAGAACAGGATAGGCAGAAAACCCTCATTCAGTTGAGAAATTCCTTATTTAATGCCATGTCGTGAGCTCTTCCTGATAGCGGATACTATGCATGAATTGGGTTTCTTGATGGACTCAACCAAAATCATCAGAAAGAATATAATTTCTACAATTTTCTCTCCACCAATCCTAAGTCGAGAGGACAGTTCCTCACTGTCCTAGATAATGCAATCGATCTACTCCTAAAAAACGAATGATGAGCAGATACTACTCTCAATGTAGCACAAAAAATGGAATCTCTCACTGAAGACAACTTTGATACAACGAGAACTCAGATAGAGGATCAAGCTTGACATACTGGAGTGGTGTATTTCCTCGAAGAATGCATCCGTACAGGAAAATATCTCGAAAAAGTGAAAAAATATATTGATTCAAAATATTCCGAGGAGCAATTTGGCACAGGAAATATCAAGGCAATAGACTTCTCAAATCTTCGATCCCAACTCGTTTTCAGGGGAAAACTCGATATTCAGGATGATGCTATGAAAAAGGGGAAATCATTCTCTCTGAGTGGATGAGTATCCAATGCTCTTGCTGAGCTCTGATATATACGAGAATTCTATAGAAATGGTGGAGTGATACGGAGTATCACTGGTACGAGCATGTGAGCTATTGTCGCGGTCATGATTTCTAAGGTTGTGTGAGAAAAGAAGGGAACAGCAGCAGTCGACGCAATCAATCAATTGATTGGACTCTTAAGCAAAGAATTACAAGGACAAATAGATACAGCGAATGCGAAACTAAAAAATCAAAAACATTCCTTACGTCAGAAGTCCCTTCATGCATTCATCATCGGAAAGATACCGTTGCCAACATCGCTCACAGCACTCAA
>JAYUQR010000119.1:0-7979 GCA_043756665.1 Candidatus Altimarinota bacterium
CAGCTGCTGTTTCTGTTTCTTCTTTTTGTATTTTCGGTGCATGGACCGATACTACTGCTTCTTCCTGATGGGAGAGAACGTGGAACTTCTTGGTATCGATGATCATATCGCTGACGTGGAGAGTTTTCCCCATGTGATCGAGGGATGATATATCGAGTTCGAATGCATCGATGATATTCCCAGGGAGGCACTTCACATCGAGCGCATCGAGTGACTGGTGGATCTGACCTCATTCGATCACTGCTGGTGATGTTCCTATGAGTTTCACAGGGATTTTCACATGAACCTCAGCCTTCATATCGACTGTTAAGAAGTCCATATGGAGTGGCTTTCCAGTCACTGGATGTTTCTGGAGTTCCTGGATGAGAACGGGGTAGGATTTTTTCTCCACATTGAGTGTGAAAACGTGATTCTGTCCAACCTCTCGAAAGAGGCGGATAAATTCAGAGGTCCCGACCTGAACGCTGGTCGAAGGGACATCCTTGCCGTAGACAACAGCTGGGATGACTCCGCTTTCGCGAGTCTCACGAGCGGTCATTGTACGGATCTTTGCTTCGAGGGTATGCATTCTATAAAAGTAAAAAGTAAAAAGTAAAAAGTAAAAAGTAAAAATACTCTTCACATTTCGGGAGGAGTATAAAAGAAACAGAAAAAAATGCAAATCGAAGATCTGCATTTTCCGAATACCTCAGGATGAATTATAGTTTCCTAACCTCCAGAAATCGATCCTGCGAGATTCATGATCGGCTGGAAAATACCGACTGCAATAAAACCAATAACGACTGCCATCACTCAGAGAATCATTGGCTCGATCATTTTCTGGACTCAGCCGATCGAGATATCGACCTCATCATCATAGAAGTCAGCAATCTTGATGATCGTCTCACCAATCTGAGCTGTTTCTTCACCCACACGAAGCATCGAAATTAAAAGATCAGGGAAGAGTGGATCATCTTCAAGGGATTCCGCCATTTTCATCCCATTCTTCACATCATTTCTCAGAAGGAGGAGTCTCTGATGGTAGACCTCGTTGCCGACGGCACTCGCAACAATACGAATTGCTTCCACTACAGATACTCCACTCGAAATGAGATTCGAAAACACTCGTGCGAATCGTGAGAGGATTACCTTCCTCAGGAGTGGTCCGAATACTGGAGCATGCAGGATCATCGCATCATATCGATATTTCCCATCCTTTGTATTTTTCCAGATTCAGAGTCAAAATTTGAAAATAACGGCTACTGCTGCTATGAGAAACCAATTATTTTGGAAAAAATGACTCACATTGAGAATATATTTTGTCGCTGTGGGGAGTGTTTCTGGATCTCAGAAAAATGATGTGAGAGTGGGGATAACCTTTACCATAAGGACGGTCACACAGATAAACATACCCACGATGAGCATTGTCGGGTAGGCCATAGCTCCCTTAATCTTTCGAGTAATGGAATCCACTTTTTCTGTCTGATCGGCGATCTGTATGAGTGCCTGATTCAACTTACCTGTCCTTTCTCCTGCTTCTATGATCGATATCTCAGCATCACCGAAGCATCCATAGTATTGTTCCATGGCAACATGCATTGTCGATCATCACTGAACTTTCGTGATCATAAAATCATAGAATTTGATCATATGCTTATCTTTCTCTTGTTTTTTCAGTGCCGAAAGACTCTTGAGAACCGTGAGATTCGCATTCACCATGGTTGCCATGATACGGAAGAAGATAACTTTCTGACGAAGTCAGATCTTTCCTTTTTTGAAAAGTATCCCCAGAAAGTATTGCAAAAGGGTATCTTCTTTCTTTTCCTGAACTCATTCCTTGATGTCCATGATTACCAAATCGGTATTCGAGTTTTCCATATAGTAAGAATGTAAATTATAAAATGATACTATCCATTATCTTTTGCTGCTGCATACACTTCTTCGAGTGAGGTTCTTCCATTGAGTGCTTTGATAATCCCGTCTTGTTCGAGTGATATCATGCCATCCTGGATAGCAACATCATTGATGATCGTAGCACTTGCCCCGTCGATAATCATTTTCTTAATATTCGGCGTAATTTCGAGAATTTCATAAATACCGACTCGTCATTTGTATCCAACATTATCACATTCTGGACATCATACTGATGCATAAAACATAGGTTTCTGGAGTATTTCAGGTGATATACGGGAAACGAGTTCTTCTTTTGCTGTTCTCTTGAGGGCCTTTTCTACTTTTGACCGAACATTTGGATCGAGTTCTGCCATAGTGATTGCCTTTTTACACTTACTACAGAGTTTCCTGATAAGTCGCTGTGCGATGATTGCATTGATCGAAGCAGGGAGGAGAAATGAGGGGATGCCCATATTGAGTATACGAGTGATCGTCTCTGCTGCGGAATTCGTATGGATTGTCGATACGACGAGGTGACCCGTGAGGGCGGCTTCGATAGCAACATTGATCGTCTCATGGTCTCGTATTTCTCAAACCATGATGATATCAGGATCTTGACGCAGAGCAGTACGCAGTCAGTAGGCGAAATTATATCCGATATCAGGAAACATCTGTGATTGATTGAGTCAATCGATCTGGTTTTCTACTGGATCTTCGAGGGTCATGATGTTTACATCGGGCGCATTGAGCTTCGAGAGACAAGAATAGAGAGTGGTTGATTTCCCTGAACCCGTCGGTCATGAGGTCATGATAATACCGTTGGGCAAGGAAATTGCTTTTTCGAGGAGATCTTTATTGTGTCACTCGATACCGAGATCCATCAGATCAGGGATTTTTTTACTCTTATCGATAATACGCATAACGATCTTTTCGCCATGGACTGTCGGAAGGGTCGAAACTCGAAGATCGAGGGCTTTATTATTGATGACCGTGGAGATTCGACCATCTTGCGGGATTCGTGATTCATCGATCTTGAGATTTGCCATGATTTTGAACCTCGCTACTACCTGTTGATGAAGAAATGTCTGGTATTCGAGGATCTCACGCAGAACGCCATCGATTCGATACCGGAGTCGAACAATATGGGTCAGTGGTTCGATATGAATATCAGAACTTCACATTTCTACCGCTCCGATAATCATCAGATCACAAATCTGTCCAATATTTTCTCATTTATATATTTGTTCTTTGAGTATTTCGACGGAAGAGGTTGGCATAATATTTATTTTTCAGAGGTTATTTCTACGAGTTCATTTTCGAGAGATTTGAGTACTTTTGCTTTTTGTGCAAGAGCAGTAATACCATTGCTGCCGGCAGAAGGTATCGATTCCATAGAGTTCGTTCAGAGTTTGTATTCCTGGAACTTTCTCGAGAATTTATCGAGCCTCTTTCATGTATCTCCACAGAGTGCTCATTTATTCTTACACTCACTCATAGAATCAGTGAGTTTTTTCGATAGATCTTCCTCACGCACTTTGATATTTTCACGAAGATAGTTGATATCATCTTTAGAGATTCAGCGAACGTAGAGCTTGATGGTGGCTCTTCCGGCATTTTCGTCATCACCATTTATTCCAGTTATGGCATTTTCTAAGCTAAAACTCGTGATGACGATCAGTGGATTGCTCATAACAGCGGGGATCTTATCGAGAGATAACTTATTTTTTTGATTTGTTCCACTATCGGTAAGGAGTTCTGGATTTCAGGAATTGTTGATATAGTCAACAAACTTTATGATATCATTGTTGGTTCACTTGAAAGTAATCTGGAGTTCGATACTTCCGATGTTTTCTGGAACGCCGTCGGTATTTTTTCATCAGACGATACTATCGAGTCCGAGTGCGATATTGCTCTCGAAATTAAATTGCTTCAGTATTTTTCATTCCACAAATTTGATATATCCTTTGAGATCGATGTTTTCTTCTTCGATATTTCACGAAATAGGACTCAGTGTTGGTATAATACTATTGAGTATCTGTTTTTGTTGAGAGAGAATTTCTTTATCTTTTGAACTTTCCGCAATTGCTTTTTTGAGCCACTCCATATATTTGACCGTCTGATCTCCTTTTGCTATAGCGGCTCTCGTGCCATCGGGGTCAGAATACATAATCTTGCTGAGTTCTGCATATTCTGTTCTTGGCTTGATGATTTCTGTAATTTGGTCGAAGCCGAGTCAATCGGATTCAGTTTTTTGGAATTTTTCTATACTCGCATTGGCAGTCTTTTCAGCAGCAGTAATCTTGTCAATTCAGGGTAATATATAGGAGTATCACCATACAGAAAGGGCAATGATAGTTACGACTTGTCCTATAGCAGTATATGTGAGGTGTTCTTTTTGAGAATTGGTAAGCATAAAATAGTAATTAAGATTTATCTTCATTTCCAACGTAGCGTACTTTTACTGGGATGGTAGTTCGTGTACTGAATAATCCGTTCCCCTCTATTTTTTCGATACTTAATGATGCTGGAGGATTGAGAAATATAAACTTATTTTTCGCGGTGTTCGAGAGTTCTTCTATAAAGTTCATGGTTTCTATTCTCGATGACCCGAGTCGACCATTGGAATCATCAGCTCAGATATCTTTTCAGTAGATATTACACAGTGTTGTCAGGTCTCCATCGCGACCGATGCTAATTCACTTGCAATCGATATTGTCTGCCGAAGAATATTGCGAATTTTTGAGAAGCTCGAAAAACTTAGCGACAGTGAGGTCCACCTTTACTTTATTATTATAGGTATCGATAATAAATTTTTTCTCTGGAGAGGTTGCAATGAGATTTTTTAAAACCTTAATTGGAATATAACCGTTCATTTTCTTTATGATATCTTCTTCCAGGTTTTTTTGTCTTTCAATATATTTCGCCTGAATCATAGTGATCGTATCGCATCCTCTTTCTGCTGTTTCTATGCTCACTCCATAGTTCATATAGGGACAGAGAAACTGATAATTCTCAGCAAAACTTCAATTTTCTTGAGTTCGTAAAAATACGTGAATCGACCCGAATGCTATGATGACAATAATAACCGGCAATGCATATGAGAGGACGGTAGTAACCATCTCGAGACCAGATTTCTTCGCTTTGGATCATACACTGATTTTTCAGTCACTCGTTTCCTGGAAAAAGTCACTATAGATCGTATCGACCTGTGTTCATTTCTCTGCGCTAATGAAGGACGTTTCTTTGGTCGATTCAGCAGGAGTTGCAATCTTTTCATTTTCCATAGGGATGTAAAATAAGGATACTCCCATGAGAATACCATTTTCTGAGAATCCATGCAACTATTTGCATACTTTTATATTGAACTCTCCTAAATCTCTTTCCTAATATAAACATAGCACCTATTTTTTATAGGACTTCCTGAAATATTTTACCTCCCCATAGCGTAGAGACGAGTCGATCATCGAGACAAAATAATTTTGCTTGACCATTTGACAGCCGTACTCTTCCTATGAGTGTATTGATCTTCGCGAGGGCTATCGGGCAACTATAGTCTTCGAAATTATTTCTCATTCATACGGTCCGAGCGAGATAGTATGGATCGGTCGGAGGATCGAAGGGCATCTTTGCGAGGATGACAGTATCGCAATGCTTCCACACCACTGACTCATCGATCCAGCTATCGATAATCCCGAGAAGTATCTTTTTTCCAACTTGTTGTTCAAAGAGGGAGAGGATTTTTCATTTTCATCCAGAGATCCCTTGTGTAAATATTTTTCCATCAAAATATTTTTTTACCTCATTCATCAATGAACGCAGATGTTTATTGCTCGTCGAAAGTATAACAATAACAGTTCATGACTCTATGAGTTTTCGCAGATCAGTTCATATGTTCAGCACATGTTCACTTTGACTCTGTATGTTCACATCAGGCCAATCGATACCACACTCATTCCTCATAAAGGATCCAAGCATGACTCCTCCCTTTCCATAATTCGTCAGATGTGTTAGCTTCGACATTCGATTTTCTACATATTTCCGTACTATTCCAGATACATCACGCGGGATAATGGAGAGACGAGTTTCATTTTTTATGATGGATACTATGAGACTCGCATTCTCGTTTTTCACCTTCGTAATCTCTATAAGGACTTCTATAGACCTTATGCAGTGCTGGAAAATCCTTTTTTCGAATCATGTGAGTGATTCCAATTTCTCTTTCCCATTTTCGAGATGAATGATGATTGACTGGATACATATCATTAGCCATCTTCAGCCATCTCTCCAGAGTGTATCCTGATCAAAGTAATATGTTTCCCCATAGTCTCATGGCGGATTCGGCAGATCGCCAGTAGGTCTCGTGTGTATATGGGTGAGTATATGTTCGAAATATTGAAGTGAAAATCGGATCGACTCGAAAAATCACATTCAAAGCGATTCTACCGTTTCGAGAATCTCGAAATATTCATCTATTTCTGAGAAGGAAATCACACGGGTTTCTTGCTTTCTATATATATCCTCCATTCTGTAAGCATCACGGACCATAGTGGCACTATCGCCTATTGTATACTCGAGTGAATCGAAGCTCGGATGAAATGTATTCCCAATTAATACTTGGGCATCTGTATAGAAGGCTCGGTGTTTTTCTCGAAAGTCAGAATATTCCATCGTTCATAGTTCCATGAACTTCATATATCTGCGTTCTTCCCCATAGAATTTGAGCTCATCTAATAATCATGTAGTAGTTTGTTCAAGCCAAAAGAGCATCTTTATGGAAAAAATAATTTCCTTCCGACTCATTTTCGATTTCGATATAAATTCCCCGAGGGCAGCTAGTGAACAAAATCTTTCCGGTGGTAAAAGAAAACAAGTTGATACGCCAATACTCTGTAAATATTCTCACCAGAATAGAGACTGTTTGGGGCTATGGGTGTATATAATCACTTTTGAGTATTCAGAGAGGAGTTTCTGTATGAGATATTCCTCCTCTGTCATATTTCCACTAAGATTATGGCATACAATCCTTCATTTATTATCTGTTGGAAAAGTATGATTATCCATACTTTTAATGATTTCAGATCTATAATGGAAGATATATCATTTTTGTGGCACACATCATACTATGTCTAAAAGCGTTATGATAATAGACTGAGTATCCCTTTCTATAAATGACGAAAGAATCTGGGATTGGAGACTATTCATCGATGAAAGTTGCTCCAGATAGTAGAGAAATAATCATAACGAAAGCCGAGTATCATCTAAGGCTCGGTGCTCTCAATCGACATCGATTCCATATTTTTTCGCAAGAAAGAGGAGGTTGAGACTCTCTGCATCCTGAGAAAATAGTTCGGAAAGCTCGAATGTATCGAGCGCAATATTGGCTGAGAGATCTATGCTATGACTCGAAAGCATCGAGATATCAAAGAGAACATTATGTCCGACGATGATGGCATCCCCGATGAATTCTCTCACTCGATCCCGCACATTCTCCCATCTTTCCCGACCTTCGAGCATCTTCTCGGTAATTCCAGTGATGAGAATAATCTCTTCTTTGAGAGGTATTCATGGATTGATGAGCATCGACCGCTCTTCTTTATTGATGATTCGATAGGTCGTTCCGATTTTTTCGATCTCGAATCTGATCGCTGCGACTTCTATGATCGTATCATTCACAGTATCGAGTCAGGTAGCTTCGAGATCGAGAGCGACGAATGTGTACCTTGGAGGATTCAAAATGCAAAATTAAAGATTCAAAGTGTATAGGATCACTCTATACAAAATACCCTAAAAGTCGAAGAGAAGAAAAAAGGAGAGTTGACAGATGATCTTTTTATACAATAAAATTGACTTTCTCTCTCTCTCTCTCTCTCTCTCATACAATAAATTTTCTTATAATATAATTTCTTATTTATGCAAAATAGACCATCCTATAACATTGGTACGCTAGCCGTCGCTTCTATACTCACTGCTTGTTCGCCTTCCCCAGTTGATATTGCTCGTCTTACCCAGGAAAGAGCAGCGGCTCTTGCTCTGTATAGAGATCCGAGTAGTCTGTATACTCAAATCCCAGGATGTACTACAATGTTTGTGACTAAAAAACAAACATC
>JAYUQR010000120.1:0-7864 GCA_043756665.1 Candidatus Altimarinota bacterium
AAGAGAGCTATAAGAGTGTTAGTTATATGTTTATATATCAGGATCCCAATTTGAGAGGATTTTTCAGATATCTGCAACACTAGAGAGTTCGTAGCGATCTATACCAGTATTGCCAATATGGATGAACTCTATATTCTTCTCTTCAGCGAATCGACGATCAGAGTCACCATCTCCGATATAGAGAGATCGAAGAGCGAATTTTCTGTCATCTGTATATTTCTCAAAGAGATCGAGGTGATCGGGTCACTTGAGTACCTTATCACTTCAGAGGATGAGAGCAAAGCAATCAGTGATGCATCCTGCATCGAGGTGCTTCAGTGCTGTCCGTGTGGAGTTCCCCGTCGTGAGAAAGAGTGTATAGTACCCAGAGAGTTCTCGGATTGTCTCTCTCACTCATGGGAAGAATTTCGCATTGAGAATATATATGGCATCATATATTTTTTCTGAAAGAATCTTGGTATCTACATCGAATCATTCGCATATCATCTCTAGCTGTGTAAGCAGTGGTGTTCACATAGTCGTGCGAAATATATATCGTGCTCGTTCCAGATCGAGCGACGGTATCTCACGCAAAAATGAGAATACGATCGCTTCAGAGTCATGCATACTCTCTATCAGTGTGCCATCGAGGTCAAATATGAGGTATTTTTTCTGCATAATAAATTATAAGGTGGATACTTTTGTTATAGTTTTTCGTATGATCGGAGTGATATCGAGTGAATTTGACCACTTGATGGTATCGATCTCAGAGAGTGATATCCATTCGGCGAGGCGAGCGTATGCTTGTTCATGTGCGTCGAATCCATCCGTACTGAGTGTTCCTCAGATCACTTTCGCCGTGTAGTACATGAGCACTGATTGTATGAAGTCATCTGGATGATTCGGGTGCTTGAAGAAGTGCGAATACACATGGATGATCTCGAGCGGTCGGATGATGAGTCCTGTCTCTTCCTGTACTTCTCGCACAAGTGCGGATTCGATACTCTCTCAGAGATCGAGCCCACCACCCGGGAGATCATATCCATCCCACTGGGGAGATAGGAGTATTTTTCCATCTTGGACGATGATCCCATAGACAGATGGTCTCCATCGGAGCTTCTCTATAGGGACTTCGTAGGTATTTTTCTCGAGATCGATACAAGTGACAGTTTTCATAATTAGATAAGAAATAATTTCTTTGGTGAGATAGAAAGTAACATAAAAAAATAAAAAAGTTAAATTTATTTACAATTTCAAATCATTTGAAGTCCAAAAGCTCATACTAGATTATATTGTTTACTCATTATTAAAATTCATGTGTCACGAAAAAGTGTGTATATAACGATATTTCAAGCTCAGGTTTCTTCAAATAAGTAGATTTGATTACCTGAAACATCAATTTTTTCAAGTTCTACTTCTCCAGAATTTCATCTCATCATTACTTTATCTTTATCAAGTCACGAGAAAATTAATTCTAAAGGATTTTTATCTATATTTGATTCAGCAACTAATTTATCATTCTTTAAACTTACATTCGTTGAAATGACTAATTTACATGTAACAATATTCGATATAATTTCAGTATTTTCACTCTCTAATGAAATTAGATTGTTGTTTTCTGTTTGAGTACAAGAAGTAAAAAGGATTACACTAAGAAGTAATAAAATTAATCTTTTCATAATAATAAAAAACACACAATAAAAATAAACTTGTGTGCTTTTGGTCCCGAGTACTCGGGAAGGTACCACCGAAAGCGGTTGTTCGGTCATCGCGAGCGAAGCGTGGCGATCCAGCTTATTATAAGGATTCCTTATTTTTTCCTGGATTGCTTCGTAACTCGCAATGACAGGGCATGGATGCTTCCTTCGTCAGAATGACGGGAACATACTTGATTGCATTTTGGTGACGGAGATGAGACTCCGAGAGGGTCTAATCACACTTATCATCCGTGCGCACGCGAGTTGAGTGTTTTAACGACTTTCTCCCGCGTACACGAACGATAAATGATTTCTTCCTCTAGCATCGCGGATGATAACCGCTCGATCGCTTTTAACTAAATATGAGTATACGAATAATCCGAGAAAATCAAGTGCCTGAGTGAGATTATTTCAAAAGTGGTTCGACATCCTCGAATGCCACGGCTGAGATCGAGTTCTTCGGTGATCCATCGATGAGCTTGTCTGAGTAGACGAGGTAGATGAGACTATTCGAAGTGGCATCATAGAAACGCACGATGCGGAGCTTTTTGAAGAAAATACTCGAGCTCTCATTCCAGATCTCTTCTGATTTCCCTATCGGTTTCACGAAGCTGATCTTCCCTGTCTGTCGGCAGGCAACAGAGGCATCACTCGTATCGGTTGCGAATCCGAGACCTCAGGCGATCCCACCCGTCTTGGCTCGACTATAGAAACAGGTGATTCCTCTGACTTTCGGATCGGGAACTCATCCGACTTCGACCTGATGATCCGGACCGATGAGTTGGAATGCTGTATCAACTGATCCGATTGTATACGGGTCCCCGATCGACTGCTGCTCTCAGGAGACAAGAGATGATGCTGGTTCAGTGTTTCCTCATGTACAAGATGTGAGGAAGAATATGAGAGTGAGTATTATGAGAAAATGTTTCATAGTGAGAAAAACTAAGGTAAGTAAAATTGACTATCGTTTATCGATATGATACGGAAATGTATGGAATAGATTTTATGATAGTAATATTGTGTCTATTTTTGCAAAAAGTTCTTCTTTCGTTCCGATATTCTCGATGATGATATCCGCCATATTTCGTATTGTCTCGAGTTCCTTCTCAGTGTTGAGTTCTTCCTGCTCGAGAAATTGTTCGAGTGTCAGCGAGCCTTCATCGAGTTTTTCTCATCGTGTCTGAATCCTCTCATAGCGTTTCTCATCAGAGGCTTCTATATAGATGATCATCGCATCGGTCAGCTCCATGATCTTTTCGATCACATTCACCCTCCTCGGTCAGTCGAAGATGAGTATATGATCTGGAGAATTCTCGATAAAACGCTCTACAGCTCGAAGGAAAATATCCTCTCAAAACGTGGATCTGAGGAGTCAGCTCATCCTCGCATAGTTTTCCCGAGTTGCTGCTATGTCGAATTCCCTGAGAAAGTTCCCAGGAATGCTCGAAAGGGTGAATATACTCCCACCAGTTTTCTCAGAGATATATCATGAGATGGCTCACTTTCCACTTCCGATGGCTCCACAGATGATGAGTGATCGTTTCATTATTTCGAGTAATACTTACTAAAATGCGGTATTATCGCACACTTCGTTGCGATGATGAATTGTTCTTGGCGAGTGACGAGTCCATCGCTCCATATTGCTCCACTTCCCTGCTTATCCCCGACATGTTTTTCTCAGGAAAGCTCGGTCATGACCTCTTCGAGATCGAGACCCCTCCCATCGAACAGGAGATCGACTACTTGCTCTGGTACTCGGAGGTGGGCCGAATATCCCCAATATCACTTTCACTCTGAATCTTCGATGTAGACGACCCCGAGGTACCAATACTCTTCCCCTTCATAGTCTCTATAGACTCATCCCTCCATCCCGACGAAATAATCAGCATCAGGCCTGTCTCTTCGGGTGAAGATAGCTCGGTTTCGTGCTCCAGTTCTGAGCTCTTCGAGAGTCGTCGGCATATCGGGAACTCATGAACTCACTCGATGATTCGAGAAAGTTGCTCCTCTCGTATAGGGGGAAGTCGAGAGAATGTGCTCGATGGCTTCAGATTTTGGTGTATTCGTGGTGCCGATGGCGAAGTGCATAAGAGATAGGTAAATACGGGACGTATTATAATGATTTTCCACGAATGCCAAAAAAATATATGAGTCAAAGCATGGCAAACATGAGTATTCAGAGCACCTGGAATCCGAGGGAATAGGAGATCCCCATGATTCAGGTGATGCCAAATGCGACTCAGACCTGTACGAATCATGATATCTGTGCCTTCAGGGAGAGGAGCATCGAGCGATACCCCTCATCGTGGATACGATGGATGAGTGCATCGGTGTAGGCCTCATTTCGCCCCCAGAACCATCAGATTATGAGAGAGAACAGTATCCCGACGATCCATGGATTCGTCAGCTGACTGGTAGTGATATAGTAGATCGGGAAGAGAAATACCTCGATGAGGATAATTCGTGAGAAGGATATATATTTCTCGATTCGAGTGATATTTTTGCCCACGATCCACCATACGAGTCGAGATCCGCCCATCACGAGACCGATAGATGCGAGCGGGTATCCGAGCTCTACGAGGTAAGGAGAGCGAAAGGCAGTATCCGCAAAGAGAAAGCCTCAGATAGTTCCTGCGAAGAGGGCATATGGGAGAAATCAACTTCAGCGTGTTCACTGTAACAGAGAGAAGAACCCTATTTTTTCTTTCCTCTCCCTGTGCACGTGCATATCAGTCAGAGAGAACACGGTCAGGAGTCCTACGATATCGAGAAAGAGTCCGACCATGAGAGGAAGGCGGATATCAATAGGTGTGAGAAATGGTAACAATACGATAAAGACGATCGATGTGAGGGCGACGTTTCCACTGATTCCTGATGATACTTTTCGGAATTCACTTCCTTTTCCGAGTGATTCGAGGGTTCTCTTGAGAAATACATTCGCGATCCCAGAATTGAATGCATCATTGCCCAGTGACATGCATATCGCCCCCAGGGTGAAGACGATGAAATTCTCTGCGAATATTAAGAAGAGTGAAGAAAGGATGAGAAATACTTTCGAGATGATGAGCGCATTTTTCTGTCACCATCGGTCTGCTATCATGCCCGCAGGAACCTGCATGATCATCGATGCGAGATAACCGACACCTGTATAGATCCCTATCTGATGTGCCGTTGTGTCAGGAAGCGTGAGGAAATATACTGACAAAATCGGTATAAAATGCCTCCTCCCTGTAAAATTCACGAGAAAATATTTCCAGAGATTCGATGTCATTTTACTCGTATTATCCAGGTCCATAGAAATTGGTCAGTGATTTTTCTGTATTTTACCAACAGAATTCGATAAATCAATACTATTAGTGGTATAAAAGTTGTTTTTCGAGAAATCTTATGCTACTCTATTCCCATGGATCAGGAACTACAGAAAAAACTTATAGGAGATTTCAACCTCCTCGTCAAAGAAGTCGTGAATGCAGGGATGACGGATCTGCATATTTCGAGTGAAGAATTTCCCTATATACGTGTTCCGAATCGAAATGTCGAACCCGTGACCCGATTCGGAAAACTCTCCTACAAGGATGTTCTCATGATCATCCACTACATGGATGAAACGATCAGTGAGGAGATCGTCGAATCGAGAAAAGAGGGTATCAATTTCGTCTACCAATACGAGGGCACACGTTTCCGTGCGAATGTCTCAAAGAATACGAATGGTCTCGCTGTCGCCATGAGAACCATCAAAAAAAACCTCCCTACTGCAGAGTCTGTATGACTCGAGGAAAATATCCTGAAACTCCTCAATCAAGACAAATGACTCATCCTCGTCACGGGTGGTACGGGAAGTGGAAAGACGACGAGTGTCATCGCGATGATCGACTATCTCAATAAAAATTCCCATAGACACATCATCATGATCGAGGATCCTGTCGAATATGTTCTGAAAAATGATAAATGTCTCATCCACCAGAAACAGGTCGGGAAACATGTGCCGACTTTCGAACAGGCGATCCGAGACGCGATGCGAGAAGATCCGGATATCATTATGGTTGGTGAGATGCGTGATCAGGAGACGATATCGGCAGTCCTTACCCTCGCCGAGACAGGACACCTCGTCATCTCGACACTGCATACCAATGACGTGATCCAGACATTCGATCGTCTGATCTATGCATTTCCTGGAAATATGCAATCTCAGGTCCGCATACAGCTCGCACTCGTGATCACGGCGATCATCGGTCAGATCATCCTCCCACACAAAGATGGCGTAACCAATGTCGTTGCTCGAGAGATATTCATGAACATCGATGCCTCGAGAAATATCATCATGGAGGGAAATATCAGCCATCTGTATTCTGTCATGGAGACGGGAAAACAGGATGGGATGATCATGATGCAAGATGCTGTGAATACGCTCCACAAGAAGTGAATGATCTCGAATCAAACCCTCCTCAATCACATCAAGAATCCGATGATACTGCGTGACTATATCGATAAGATGAATAGTACACTCGCGAATTAGGACTATTTCCTCTTCCAATACTCGATAGTGAATCATTCCCGATCATCAGATTTCTCGAGGATAAAATCGGACTCAAATTCTGGAAAAAAAGTATCGGCTCACTCCACGATCATCTTTACACGAGAGAGGATAACTTCATCCGCGAGTTTCTGATCGAAAAAGAGCCTGTAGATCTCTGATCCTCAGCAGATAAAGGCTTTCACTGTTATTTGTGCTGATGAATCCTTTTTCCACTCTCTCCCTAAGATAGGGAGAGTTGGAGAGGGTGTGTCATTTCTGGTAGGCTTACTTTGAAGATACGAGGTAAGTTCCTCTATCGAATGCAAGACAGTAATTCCTGGAGCTGAGAAATCACCTCGTGTGAGCACGATATTCTCTCTTCCTGGAAGTGGTCGACCGATGGATTCATAGGTTTTGCGTCCCATGATGATCGGTGAGCCTGAGGTGGTTTCCTTGAAATGTTTCCAGTCCTCTGGGATATACCAAGGGATTTTTCCATCCTTTCCGATAGCACGATTCTCGGATATAGCGGCGATGGCGATGAAGTGAGTCATAGGAAGAGTGTGATAAAATGGAAATATTGAATCTATATATTCCTCGTCAGCTTGCTACGGAGTTTCCGCCAAATTGTTTCGGAATGTTTCTGTAGAAGTATGCGATCGTGAAGCGAAAGTTTTTGCATAATATCCCGCTAGCTTGCTATGGGGATAGCAAAACTTAGCTTACTTCTTTTACTGAGAGTCTCTCCCTTTTCTTTGGATGCAGAATTTTTTTTTCTACAGTCTATGAGAAATAGCTTCTCATCGAGAAATTCATTCATTTTTAGCTCATCCATTGTATTCTTGAGATTTTCCTTTTCTTTATCTGTGAAGTATAATATTACATACACCCCATTGTGGGTTCCGTCAGCCTTCTTGTATATATTTAACTGATTATTTAGATTATGTTTAAGCTGATTATTGGAGGCTAGTTTTACTTCCAGAAGTGTACTGTCTTTTCCTTTAGAAACTTTAAAATCAACTGGTCATCTTCAATTATTAACTTCTTTATCCACAGCAAAAAGAGAATTATGGAATACTAAATCCAACATAATTTGTACATCTTTTTCTTTAACTTTGATTTTATCTCAATCCCAAAATATGCGGTATGCATCCCTGTTTTCCATATAATTTCTAAAGACTTTAATCTTCTCGACAGTCTCCTCCATTGAAGTTATGGAATTATTGTAAAAATTACTTTTACTTAAATCAGAAGTAATGTCTTTAATGGCAGAATAAAACAAATCATTCAGTATTCATGTATCTGTAATATTATTCAGCAATGACTCTCATCATGCTTCTTCTTTAATTTTTATATAGTAATCAAGTAAAATTGGAAATTCTAATGTGGTATATCGTATTGCCTTAAGACGAGCATCCTTAGATGTATCTTGTTTTTGTTCTCATGTTCTTTTGTCAATTTTCACTGGTAAGCAGTTGATAAAATACTTATTTATCTTGTCTTTTAGTTCTTTGTTTTCTACCTTTTCCAAGATGGTCGTATCCATGGAAAGATAGTCATTCCTATTTATCCATCCATTTTCTTTCACCAAAATATCTCTTGGTGTTAGTAAGATAAATTCTTTTTGACCATTAGTATTCACAATATATGGCAAAAGAGCAGTAGAATTTTT
>JAYUQR010000121.1:0-7852 GCA_043756665.1 Candidatus Altimarinota bacterium
CACGTTTTTTATTATGTCTACAGTTCATGGAAAGAAGTATAACCAAGCGGTTGCACTCGTCGAAAAAGAACGAAACTATACCGTCGATGAAGCAGTAGAGCTCCTCGAGCGTACGAATACAGTCAAGTTTGATCCAACGATCGAACTCCATTTCAATCTCGGAATCGATCCTCGTCAAGCTGATCAACTCGTTCGTTCTACACTCTCACTTCCTCATGGAACAGGAAAGATGAAGAAGATCGGTGCCTTCACTGATCTCGGGAATGAAGCAGAACTCAAGGCTCTCGGTGTCACCGTCGCAGGAAATGAAGATCTCATCGACTCAGTCCTCCAGGGGCATGTCGACTTCGAGATCGCGATCGCGACAACTGGTATGATGAAAAAGATGGGTAAGGTCGCAAAAGTCCTCGGACCAAAGGGTCTCATGCCGAATCCAAAAGCTGGAACCGTCGGTGATGATCTCATCGCTATTGCGAAAGAGCTCATTGCTGGACGATTCGAGTTCAAGAACGATAAGCAAGGAAACGTCCACTCGATTGCTGGAAAACTCTCATTCGGATCCAAGAAGCTCAAGGAGAATATCGAATTTTTCGTGAAAACTGTGAAGGCTGCTCGCCCAACAGGACTCAAGGGAAGTGCTGCATTCATCCAGAGTGTCTACGTCTGTAATGCTATGGGACCTGGGATCAAGCTCGATATTAGCGGGATCTAGAAGCTCCTTTATGAAAGGAGCTGGCACGAAGTGACTGAGGATTTTCCTCGTCATTCCTGTGAAAGCAGGAATCTAATACCTCTGTCATTTCGAGCGATGGTTATCTCCTCCCTAAGATTAGGGAGGATCAAGGAGGGTGTGCCGTGTCGAGAAATCTCTATCCTCTTCAGAAATGAAGGGGATTTTTCATCTAATCTTGAATTCATACTATAATCCTCTGAGGAACTCTCCTGCGGTTGTCTCATCCTCTTCGATAAATATTTCTACGGCTCGTTTTGCTTTTTCAAGGAGTTTTTTCGAAGCTTCACGAGCTCTATGAGAGGTGATAATCAGAGAAGATATGAGAGACTGAATATCTGGGGATACAATAGGAATCAATATCTCCATAGCGTCACTAGGTTTCAGATGAGCAATGATAGCTCCTCCGGAAAATCGCTCGATCTGCATCTTGGAAACCACAGAATTGAGAACAAGTGCGAGATATTCACTCTCTATATCTATCTTCTTCTGCAACCTGAGGAATGCTCCACTCAGAACCGCTATCATATTCTCATTTACCACAAAAGATATCCCGATAGTTCCATCCTTCGTGAAGAGTATATCATCTTTTTTGGGTGAATATCGCTCACCGTATTCTGCAAACAATTCTGTTGATATATTCTTCTCGATAGTATCGACCCCCTCTATACTGACATCTGCCACACGAATAAAAGGAATACCAGACTCACTATACGCATCAGCTCATGATTCAACTCACTTCTGATAATCCACGATAGCTCCGAGTTTCTGTGTCTGGAATTTCGAGAGTCGTTCGAAGAGTTCATCATACTTCGGCTGGAAAAACTCAGCATCACATCGTCCGAAGAGTCTGACTTCTTCACTCATTTTCTCAGTGATACTGACTTCTGTATGGGTCCAGTCTATGAGTCCGAGTTCTTTGAGGAGTATTTGCTCAGCCTCAGCATAGAAAGACTTCGAGAGTTCTCTCTGAATATGAGCCTCTTGTACGAGTTCAGCGATACGAGATTGGAAAGTAGTAGAAGGGAGAGGGATTTCTAAATTTCGAATATTTGGATAATTCAAAATCGGTTGCACATTTCATCATACAAATCTATATAGTAATAGTCTTCAATATTTGGAATTAAAAAATGTAGAAATATAATATGGGGATAAAACTCTCAATTTAATTCTTACAAGATTCTGATTAATATTGGATCGAGGAAATCACTCTGGGACAACAGAAGATTCTCATATTGTTCATATGGTTGTCAGGAGTATATCTCATACTTCAAGTTCTGCTCTTTTAGATTCCTCACTTTCTTTTATTGAAATATACTTTTTATCGGATAAGTCCATGTATCACTCTTTATTATTTTGGTTTCTAATAAATACTACTCATTTTTCCGTAAAAGTAACTCAACCATGTTTTCAATCAGTCAATACCTCAATATAATCTCATAGAATACATGTTTCATGTTTTCTTATAAGATTATCTAATCAAAGTAAGTGTGATTGATAGTATTCTGATCATATTCTATTTCCGATGCCTAAATTTTTCACTTCCACAACCGAAATATCCAAATTATATTTTTGGACAAGAGAAGTGAGAGCTGGAGAGAGGAGTTGAGAGGACATGTTTTGTCAAGAGATTTTAATTTTACTTTCAGTAAAATTGTGATACATTATCTGTGTAAAAGACCTTCTGCGGAGCGGCGGGTCTTTTCTTTTTGTCTAGGGGAAGATCGTAAAGTCATCCGAACGGGTGATTTTTTGTTTTATAACTTCATACGATATCTCATGTCATGGTCGAGGTGATTTTCATATGAGATGTCTTCAGATTGGAGTGACTAAAAGGTCTGCAAGTTGTGAGCCACTCTGATTTTCTCACTTCCGTACAAATCTGAATTCTTCTACTTGTTTTGCTATCTCCGATCCACGATAAAAATATGTACCTGATACTTTCATCTCCAAGAGGCGAATTTCGAGTTTTCTATCTTCCGTATTGTCTCTATTTTCAGGGAAGATCCTAATACATCAGCCACGAACCTTTCTGAGAGAACGATTCATAATATTATCAAATGCAAAATGATACGGGTCTTCAGGATAATGATATTTCTGAACGAGTTGTTCTTTTTTTATAGCACAAACAATTAGCGAGAAATCACTCTCTGCTATAAGGAGATTCATCGCTTCATAAAAAGCCGTTCGGAATTTTGAATTATTAAATTGTTTCGTAAGAGAATCTTTTGCCTTGCTAGGACGAGTAATCTCGACGGTATGGAGTATGTATTCCTCATTTCAAAAAAAATTTTTCTTAAGAGCCCGAAATTTGGTATCAAATATTTTATATGATTCTTCGGAAAAACATATACCTCAAAGGACAAATATATTGTATATATTATCGAATTTTGTGACATCGAGATTGTGGTTACCACTTTCATCAAGAAAAATAAGCATCTTTCACTATTTATTATTAGATAGACGGAATCTAGTATATTCATACTTGAGAGTAATACCAAGATATTATTTTCCTACTAGCAAACTCAATCCCCGTTCTTTTCCCCACACTTCAAAAGCCTCAGCAATCTGGAGGAGATCAGACTGGAGATTGTTCACATTTCGTGAGCTCGTATCTCGGTAGATATAGTCTCAGGAGTTATTTTTGAATGGTACCTTCGATGTAGCGAAGAATATAGGATAGTTCTCGATCCTCGGATTGCTCACTGCGTCCCACTTCTGGAGGAATATGACACTCGTCTTGGTTCCCGTATGGGGCTTGAAGCTATTTGCCTCTATCCCAACGACAGCGAGTATGCGAGCATGTGCCATCATGAAGTTGCGGATATACTCTTCACTCGTATTATTGAATACTCATTGTGGGAGTACGAGAGCAAGTCGTCCACCTGATCGTACGAAGTTCAGATTGCGTTCGATGAAGAGGATATGACGAGAGATATTGTCGATATTTTTCCCTGTTTTCGGGTGCTTACCGAGTTGGAACTTGGCAAGTGTAGCAGACTCTTTGACTTCCCCTGCAAATGGAGGATTCGCAAGAAGGACATCAAATCCAAAGTGAAGAAACTCTTTTTTATTTTGTTCATTCATCGAGTAGTCATCGAACTCTATGAGAAGCTCTTCTCGTCTGAAATCTGCTTTCGACTCTTCTGACCATGAAGCACTATCGAGAGAGTTCTCTTTATAAATATGACTCTTCCCATCTCAGGCGATGAGCATCATAGCACGTGCAATCTTCGAGGATTTCTCATCGAAGTCTATACCAAAGAGGTGTTCTTTCGCATAGGTAGATATCTTTTCATTCGTCCATGCATACTTCCTCTTCTGGTATTCCATGGTATGGATGAGGAATCCTCCCGAGCCACAGGCAGTATCTATCACTTTCTCTTTCTGTCATGGAGCCATCATACGTACACACATATCTATGACGATGCGTGGAGTGAAGTATTGTCACTTCTTGCTCTTCGCTACGTCAGGTATGAGATACTCGAATGCTTCATCTATAACTTGGAGGTTCGTGCCGAGAAGTTTGAATGTCTCGATCTCACCAACACATATCGAGAGGTGTTCAGGGAGGAGCTTGATTTTGTCACTTTTTTCGAATACTCCTTTCCATCTATGTTTTGCCTCTTCGAAGAGTCGAGAGATATCAGCCTCAGTTCTTTTTGCATCTTTCGTCGGAGATTTACGAAATTCGAGTGGTCTTTCGGGATTTTCTATAGACTCTTTCTCATCGTGAAGCTTGGCATATATGAGTTTGAATATCTCATCAAAACTATCGAATCCAGAGTTCGCGAGTACCAGTTCTTCGATATTTTCGATGACTTCTTTGAGTTGTTTCGGTTCTACGAGGTCTGATAGCATGATTCGACGACTGAGGACATCGTCGATCGTCTCTCCGAATTTCGGGATATCAGCAAGAGTATCGAAGTCTTTCGGATATGGACGATAGAGGATAAGTACAGATTTTCCATTGGTAGCCACTCCGAAAGGCGTACCGTCAGCGTTGAGATAACTCTTGAGTTGTTCGACATCATTTTTCTCATGAGGAGCTTTCACTTCGACCATGAGATGGGGAGTCTCATTATCTTCGGAGTATATCACAATATCGACTCGTTTCGTCTCACGACCAAATCGGACGGACTTCTCGATATCCACTCGCTCTTTCGGATACTTATACTTCCTCAGGAGTTCACGCAGATAGAGTTGCCTCACGATCTCTTCTGGTGCCGATTTTTTCTCACTCCATACTTGTTTTTCTTCTTCTCATCGAGAATAACTCCTCAGATAGAGCCTGCCGTCACGTTCATAGATACGAGCATCGAGTTCATCTATCTCATCACGAGAGAATATAGAGAGTGACTCTGCGGGATTCGAGAAAATCTTCAAAAGTTTGGACATAAAAAGGCACTTACAAAAGTAAATGCCAAAATTCGAGATATATTTCTTGTGACTGGATTGCTTCGTTCCTCGCAATGACAGGCATGAAGAATTGATTTGGCAGAAACAAAAAGAGCGGCTCTACTCGCGCTATGTGAGTTTCTGCCAAGATTCTCAATCCCCTCAAATGTTTAAACAAAGAGCGGTGCGGTCGTAAAACCGCTCCATTTATATTCAAACATTTCAGGGTAAAATTGAGAACAAAGGAATAAGAATCTTGGCTTTCGCATTCTATGAAATCATGGATCCTTTGCAAGTTGTTTTACTTTTCCTTTTGATTCAGTTTGGGATCAAACAGCAAAAAATTCCCTACCTTTTTTAACTTCAATTTGCTCTCGAGCCAGATATATTCACAGAGGTAAGAGTATTACATCTCATTGACCACTTCATAGTTTAGATTCGTATTCCCTACCCATGCGAATCCTACGATATTTTCTATACCGCTGGCAGAGAGTTTCTGCGCTGTCTCATAGAGCGTCGCACCAGACCCGACGAAATCATCGATAAGTAAAATATTATGGAGTCATTCTGTATTGTCGTCTATATGGATTGTTTCTCTGGCATTTTGCACACGCTCAGTACGCGATTTGAGTGATTTTTGTGGGATAGTGATACCATCACGATAGTATTTTACGAGTTTTATCTGAGGAATTCCAAGTGGCTTGAGTTTCTTGGCAAGGATGTGGAGCAGTTGATTTTTTCTTTCGATACTCCATGGAGTGATGGCGATAGCATCTATCTTCTCTCGAAATATGAGACATTCGAGTTTCGGGAGGATTGCCGATATCGATTCATCGAGTAATTTCTTATTCTGTGTGAGTTTCGCGTAGAACGTCATCTCAGCGAGTTTCCCCCGACCGAAATCCATCCACGTATACTGATCTGCATAGTAGACATGTGAGAATATTTTTTTCTCAAAATCCTTCTCAAATATATGGGTCGCATCGATCAGAGAACAGTCATCACGGATAGAGTCGATATATTTCGCGATCTTCATATATTGTTCAGCCTTATCATCGATATCGAGTCATCGTTCACTACACCACTTCTGGAAGCCAATATATCATTCCCACCGCTCTCATAGTGGAGAGAATTTGAGGAAATTCTGATCCAACATTATACGATCATGGTATGAGAGAGTTCATGAACTCGGTCATATTGGTATGGGATTTTCTTGATTTTTCGCATTCAAGAGAATATATCGTACATGAGGAGTACTCCCTACCTTCTCCAGGATCCCTTTCTCGACAAAGTGTCGGAGATATCGATGAACGATGGCTCGACTTTTTCAGAGCATCTCAGCTATCTCAGATGGGCTGAGAGAGGATTTGACACGAAAGCAATCCAATACTTGCTGAAGTGACTGAAAAATATAGTTTTTTTCCATAGTAAACAGTATAAAGTAAAGTGTTTACAGTAAAGTATATACAAAACAAGTCGATTATGCAAATATTTTGCTTGATTCTCTCCTAAAATGATTATTTATCTTTGGGTGATTTAAACATAGAGGGGTAAAGTCAATTTCCGATTTTTTGAGTCAAAAATTATGTGAGCATGCTAGGTTTGAAATAAAAACAGATTCTCGCATGCGAGAATGACAAAATTATTTCCCTATTCGTAATTGCTCTGTTGACTCATTGACTATCCTCTCCCCCGAAATGCCGAGAGAAGCGTAATCTCATCCGCATACTCGATCGAGCCCGCGTGCGGGAGTCCCTTCGAGAGGCGAGAGATCTTCACTGAACGGGGCATATGTTCGATCGCATAGAGAGCGGTCGCCTCCCCTTCGATATTCGGATTCATAGCGAGGATCACCTCTGAGATTTCTGGATTTTCGAGGATACGAGTGAAGAGGCTCTTGTAGTTGAGCTTATCGGGCATGATCCCAGCGATCGGAGATACCACTCCCCCGAGGATATGATAGCGTCCACGATAGACTCCTGTCCGATCGATCGAGAGCATATCGAGGTAATCCTCGACGACACAGAGGAGGTGATCATCACGTCTCGTATCGGCACAGATCGAGCAGGTTGGATGGTCGATATCCGTCATCCCATGGCATATCCCACACTCACGAACTTTCTCGTGGACATCACTGAGTGCCTTTGCGAAATTTTTCACATAAGCACTATTCGCTTTGAGCAAAAAAAAGGCAAGTTTCGCTGCTGTTTTGTCGCCAATTCCTGGGAGATAGTGGATCATATCGATCAATCGCTTGAGAGCTTCGGGCATTATGGTGATTGGTGATTAGTGATTGGTGATTAGGATTCCATCACCACCGTATCTAATACCTAATAACCAATAACTAATAACTAATAACCATCCTCTATTCATTCATCGAAACAACATCTTCTTTCATGACGAGGAATGTAGGTTGTTCTACATTTTCCATCCGAGCAATCAGAGGAGAATCCATAATTGTACCAATAGACTGACCTTCTGCTATGCGGATATCGAGGAGATTTGCCTGAAAAGAGAGTTCACGATTCTCTACCTGGAGAGTACGGATATTATATCACTTGGTTGCATTTTGATTGAGAACCCAGACGTAATAGATCCCAAGGAGTGCAATCATGACGATCGCAAGGATATAGGTCTGCGTGAAAGAGAGGCGATAGTATTCTCGTGCAGCTTTCCTTTCGGAAAAAAACGGGATATGTCATTTCTTTGCTACGAGGACGTTTG
>JAYUQR010000122.1:0-2916 GCA_043756665.1 Candidatus Altimarinota bacterium
ATCTTGCGGACATCATGCACGAGTCCGATGAGGGTCGCGAATACGGATTCTTCCTTCACTTTTTCTATTGCCATATGCTGTAGTTCTTCTGCTTGGGTCGAAATATAGGTATCATCTGGATCTATCAGAACGGGAGAGTTTAGATTTTCGTCATCGCGAGCGGAGCGCGGCGATCCAGTAGTTTCAGAAATCTGGATTGCTTCACCCCCCAGGGGGATTTCTCTCCTCGTTTCACTCGGATTCACCTTTTCCTTCGCAATGACAGAAACCGATTCTGCAAATTCTACCCCTTCTGGTATTTCTACCATTTCTACCAACTCTTCCGAGTTTTTCTTCTCGATCCAATCAGAGATCACTCCGATATTTTTCGATTTTGCACGGACGAATTCCTCGATCCCCTCGAGAGGATGACCCGATACAGGATATCCGATGATGGATTTCTCACCTTTCATCCGCTCCTCGAAGGACATCGGAAGGGCGGATTCGAGCTCGAAGTGCGCTGCGACTCATCCACCATGATCCCCAGTATCGAAGAGCCCCATCTGAGAGGTCTGCTTCTTGGCTTCGATCTCCTTCTGATAAGCACTCATCTTCACGATTGAAGCAAGGAGACGAGCTCGATCACCGAAGGCGTCAAGAGCTCCAGAATAGATGAGTGATTCGAGTGATTTTTTATTGATCACATCACTCCCAGTGCGCTCGATGAAGTCATAGATTGTATCGAATGGTTTTACTTTCACGGCTTCACGGATTGTCTGGATTGGTCAATCCCCGAGTCACTTGATGGCCTGGAGTCAGAACCTGATATGTCCAGCATCGATGAAGGTGAAGTGTCCTTGTGACTCATTCACATCGGGAGGAAGGATCTCGATTTTTTTCTCTCGGGCCTCTTCGATCTCGAGCCGTATACGATCAGTATCTTCTCCATCAGAAATCATGAGGGCTGTCATCGATTCCGTCGGATAATAGGTCTTCATATAGGCCGTTTGATAGGCGATCATCGAGTAGCAGGCAGCATGCGATTTATTGAATCCATAGCCTGCAAATGGCTCGATAATCTCATCGAATATATAGATAGCGAGTTTCTCTGGATGCCCCTGTGTCTGTGCTGCATCGATGAACTTGCCCCTCTGTTCCATAAGGAGCTCATATTTCTTCTTTCCGATCGCTCGACGGAGAATATCCGCCTCTCCGAGAGAAAATCCAGCAAATGCCTGGACGAGCTGCATGATCTGTTCCTGATAGACGGCAATTCCATAGGTCGGCTTCAGGATCTCCTCCAGGGAAGGATGTGGATATTCGACCTTCTTTCGTCCGAATTTCCGATCGATAAATTCTGGGATATACTGGAGTGGTCCAGGTCGATAGAGTGAGACCATAGCGATGAGATCCTCGAATGATGAGGGTTTCAGATCCTTCAGATATCGACGCATCCCAGCCGATTCGAACTGAAATACTCCAGTCATATCCCCCTCACCGAAGAGGGCAAGTACCTTCGGATCCTCATAATCGATCTGGAGGAGGTCGACCCTGATTCCATGCACCTCCTGTACAATCTCAACCGCACGTGCGAGGATAGAGAGATTACGGAGACCGAGAAAATCCATTTTGAGAAGACCGAGCTCCTCGAGGGGACCAGCTGAGAACTGCGTCACCGTCGATGTCGGATCTTTTGGTGGTGGCTGGAGTGGACAGAAGTGTGTCATCGGTTCAGGGGCAATGATAACAGCACAGGCATGGACTCCGAGCTGACGAACCGATCATTCCATCTTGAGGGCTGCGTTGACCACTTTCTGATATTTCTCCTCACTTTCATAGGCTTCTTTGAACTCTGTCGATTCTATGAGTGCATCCTTGAGTTGTATTCCTGGACGGCTCGGGATGAGCTTCGCGAACTCATTCATCTCCTGGAAGGGAATACCGAGAGCACGACCCGCGTCCTTCACGGCTGCTCGAGCAGCCAATGTACCGAAAGTACATACCTGAGCAACGTGATCCTTTCCATATTTCTCACGGACATAGGTGAGAACCTTATCCCTTCATTCATCTGAGAAGTCTACATCGATATCGGGCATTGTTACACGAGCAGGATTGAGAAATCTCTCGAAAAGGAGGCCATAGCGAAGTGGATCGATATCCGTGATCCCTGAGAGGTATGCAAGGATAGCTCATGCCGCTGATCCTCGTCCTGGTCACACCGGTACACCATGTGTTTTTCCATATCGGATAAAATCTGCCACGATACAAAAATATCCATTGAATCCCATGAGATCAACAACGGTGAGTTCATATTCGAGTCGTCTAATGATCGACTGTTTCTCAGGATTCAGTGAAGCGATGAGTTCTTTCTTCGCATCAGGATAATATGACTCAGCGAGTGAATACAATTCTTCTACAGACATAGAAGATATTTTTCTCTCTGATTTTGGCAATGCGATTTTATGCAATAGAGTATCCTGGTCATCACTCGAGAGTCAAAACTGGTAACGAAAGTTGAGTCATTCGATACATATACTTCGCAGGAGCCATTCTTCTGTCGTGAGGACCTGCAATATATCTCAATTTTGCTGATTATTCGTCGCTATAAATACAACATACTTTTCATACTTTTCATTTTCTTCAATAGAAAGTGGGAATTTCGGTATTTTATACGTACCATACTCGATCTGGAGATCGATCATATCCGCGATCTTCTGACTATTCTCATAGGCACGTGGAGCGTATATAAAGAGCTCCTCCATCTCTCGTGATGGACGCAGCGAATAATCCCCTCAAAGAAGGGTTGTACGATCTGGATCATCGAGTGATCGCCCATCTGAAACCGCACTCATCATATCCTGAACATCAGCATCATCTGGAGTGAGGTAGTAGGAATTATTGGTTCCGACATACTCGTATCCATATTTTTTTGACAAT
>JAYUQR010000123.1:0-7821 GCA_043756665.1 Candidatus Altimarinota bacterium
CGTATACGGAACTCGGAAGTACGTGGACAGATGATGTCGATGGGAGTGGAACTATCTATGGATGAGCCTACGGTATGCCTGGTTCATTTAACTTATCAGGAAGTGTAAACACTGGAAGTGTAGGAAGTTATTCTTTATTCTATGTAAAGGTCGATAATGCAGGAAATACGGGAAGTGTGTCACGTACCGTGAATGTGGTAGATACGACAGCACCTGTGGTGAGTCTCGTGGGAAGTGGAGTTGTGAATATGACACAAAGTGGAGTATTTACCGATCAGGGTGCAACATGGAGTGATGCGGTTGATGGAACGGGAAGTATTGGAGGGTATAATAGTGGAAGCTTGGATGTGAATACCGCTGGAACCTATGTTATTGGGTATGTCTATGTCGATGCTGCAGGAAATACGGGAAGTGTGTCACGTACGGTGAATGTTATTGCTCCCGATCTGACAGCTCCTATCGTAAGTCTTGTCGGTGTGAGTCCTGTGTCTGTCGAATATGCTTCATCATTTGTCGATCCAGGTGCTACTTGGACAGATAATGTCGATGGAACAGGAAGTATTGCCTCATTTAATAGTGGAAGTATCAACATAAATGTTCTCTGAAGTTATGTTATTGAATATATCTATGTCGATGTCGGATGAAATACAGGAAGTGTGTCACGTACCGTGAATGTGGTAGATACGACTGCACCTGTGGTGAGTCTCGTGGGGGGAAATCCTATAAGTCTCATTCTCGGTTCCACGTATACTGAGTCTGGGGCCCTCTGGACAGACAATGTTGATGGAAGTGGCTCTATAGTAAGTCCTTATTCTGGAAGTGTGAATACATGAGCTATCGGAAGCTACATCCTCCAATATAGACAAATTGATACTTCTGGAAATACAGGAACGATATCTCGTACTATAAATGTTCTCGGGGCACCTGATATAACTCCTCCGGTTGTTTCACTCAGTGGATCAGGTATAATAAATATAGAATTTGGTTCAGTATATACGGAACTCGGTGCAACGTGGATGGATAACGTAGATGGAACGGGAAATACATTTGGATGAATATATGGGGCGCCAGGATCTTTCACGATAACAGGGAGTGTCAATACAGGAATTCTTTGAGGCTATACCATTACTTATAGAAAAATAGATAGCTCTGGAAATACTGGAAGTATGAATCGAACTGTGAATGTAGTCGATACAACAGTTCCGACAGCGATTCTTCAGTACTCCAATACAGGAATGACGAATGGAACAGTAACCGTCACTCTTACTGGTGCAAGTGAACCGATAAATATTCTCAACAATAGCGGAAGTAATACCTACACATTCAGTTCAAATGGATCATTTACCTTTCTCTACTCTGACCTCTCGGGCAATACAGGAAGTAGTACTGCAACAGTTGCAAATATCGACATTACACCTCCGATGATAGTACTCAATGGAAGCTCAAATATAAGCGTATATCAGTGATCTGTATACGTAGATGCTGGGGCAACCGCGAATGATAATGTTTCTTGAAATATCACGAACGCGCTCTCTGTATCGGGTTCGGTCAATACGAGTATTCTCTGAAACTATACTCTCTTATATACTGTAGTTGATGGGGTAGGAAATCTAGCGATTCCCGCTGTCCGTACTGTAGCTGTAATTGCCAATATTCCCGTGATTGAAACAGTAACAGGAGGTGGATGAGGTGGCGGGAGCAGCAGCATAGGGAGTATGATATCGTACGTCAATGCTGTCTTCGAAAGTGCACCGACTAGAATCACGACACAGATATCTCAAATCAGCTATGGGGAGAGCTCAATGACACTTTGATTGCCTTGACTCATGCGAATACTCAGAGAAAAAATAGAAAAAGAAAGTGCAAGAAATTATATGGAACCAGCAAATACAGTCCCTGCCATAAAAATAGTCACCTCAGAAAAAATCGGACCAAATATCGTAGAAATGATAGAAAAATGATATATTAGGAACGTAAAGGATCTTCGCCTTCAGGCAAAAATCAGTCGAGCAGAATTCATAAAGATTATCTCTCTCATGAATGGATATACGGATGAAGGGCAGCAGTATAAAACGCCGTATAAAGACGTTTCTGATAATTCAGAATTTGCTAGATATATTGACTTCGCTCGTAGCAGGAGCTGGATCAATGCTAAGCAAGAATACTTCAGACCAGGTGACACAATAAGTCTCTGGGAAGCAACGAAAATCATGCGATCGATCACTGGATGAGCGATCCCAAAAAAAGATACAGATTCTCAGAAGAGCCTGAATCGAGAAGAAGCGATTAATATTATCTCAAAGGAATTATCCTGAAACGAACAGGGCTAGATCTGGATTTTCTTCTTCTCGATATATTTTCTGAGTGCTCTTGCCGTATGTGACTCCTCGATATCGAGGAGTTTTTTACGCGGTCAAGCGAATATGAGCTGCCCTCCGAGATCTCCACCGACAGGTCATATATCGATGATGGCATCACAATTAGCGATGATGTCGAGGTTATGTTCGATGACAACGACACTATTTCCTTTCTGGACCAGTCGATCGAGGATATCGAGGAGCTTCTGGACATCAGAAAAATGGAGTCAAGTAGTTGGTTCATCGAGGATATAGAGCGTCTTTCCGGTCGATCTTTTAGCAAGGTCGAATGCGAGCTTGATACGTTGGGCCTCTCCACCTGACAGTGTGGGTGCAGATTGTCCGAGTTTGATATATCCGAGTCCTACATCCTGGAGGACATCGAGCACTCGTGCGATCCGTGGAAACGCTATGAAAAATCAGAGAGCCTCCTCGATCGTCATATTGAGGATATCAGCGATATTTTTTCATTTGAATTTCACATCAAGAGTTTCATTATTATAACGAGTTCCTTCACATGATTCACATTCGACATAGACATCTGGGAGAAAATGCATCTCAATTTTTTTCACCCCTGAACCTTCACAAACCTCACATCGACCTCATTTGGTATTGAATGAGAATCTCCCCGGACCGTATCCTCGCTTCTGAGCATCATGAGAGGCTGCGAAAACCTCGCGAATGTAAGTAAAAACACCTGTATATGTTGCAATATTTGAGTGTGGTGTCTTTCCGATAGGGGATTGATCGATAATAATCGCCTTGTCGATATACTCGAGTCACTCGATCGAACGATGTTTTCAGACATTTACGGCACTTCCGTGGAAATGTTCGAGAATTTTGTTCGATAGTATATCGACAATCAGTGATGACTTCCCTGATCCAGAAACACCCGTGACCACTGTCAAGCATCCGAGAGGGATACGAACATTGATATTTTTGAGGTTGTTCTCCTCTGCCCCGAAGATAGAGATGAATTCAGAAGATTTACGAGAAATAAAATTCTTTCGTTCTACTTTCTTTCTTCCTGAAAGATAATTTCCTGTCTCAGAAGTGGTATCATTCAGGATTTCTTCATAGGTGCCTGAGAATATAATCTCACCACCATGGACTCACGCCCTCGGACCGATATCAATGATATAGTCACTTTCATACATGATATCCTCATCATGTTCCACCACGATCACACTATTACCGATGCTTGCAAGGCGTTTGAGATTGGTTATGAGCATCTCATTATCTCGAGGGTGGAGTCAGATCGATGGCTCATCGAGAACGTAGATGATACCCTCGAGTCGTGTTCCTATCTGTGTTGCGAGTCGTATCCTCTGAGATTCACCTCCAGAGAGTGTATTCGCTCTTCGTGCGAGTGTCACATATTCGAGACCCACTCATGCGAGAAACTCCAGTCTTTCCACTATATTCTTTAATATACTTTCGACGATAACTTTTTCCTCACTACTAAATACGAGCTCCGAAAAAAATAGTCTCGACTGTTCGACTGAGAGGGATGTGAGCTCACCGATATTCTTCTCACCAACTCGTACTCAGAGATATTCAGCCTTCAGTCTATGACCATGACATGTTCTGCAAACTTGTTCGGTGGCAAATGTGGAAATACGCTTAAAAAAAGTATCTGTTCCCATGTCTGATTCACGATAACGTCTCTCGAGATTCGGAATGAGTCACTCATACTTTGCTTTATGTGTTTTCCCTTCGTCAAATTTTCATATATAGTTTAACTCAAAGGTTCATGGAACACCGAAAAGTATTTTCTCACGATCCTTCTGCGACAGCTCTCCATACATTATATCGGTCTTTATATCGTACTTCTGACACATTGCCTCGAGCACTGCAGTATAATACGGATGTGCATTCCAGGGAAGAAGAGCTCACTCAGAGAGTGAAAGTCGTGGATTCACGATATCCTCCTCTCGAAATGTCGTATAATTCCCTATTCCATGACAATCAGGACAGGCACCATGATGAGAATTAAATGAAAAATTGGAGATAGTTAGATTCTCCATAGAAAATCTGCATATTGGACATGAAGCATCTTCAAAAAAATCGATTCTTTTTTTTGTATCCAAACTGTAGAGACTCATCTTCCCTTCTCACTTATTAAAAGCAAGACTCACTGAGTCTTTGAAACGGGTATCAAAAAGTGATTTTTCTTCTTCAGATTTCTTTATAACGAGTCGATCGATTATGATAAATCCATTTCACATATACGATTCTTCCTGAAATTCATCGGCAACTGAGTAGAGGACGTTATCGATCTGGAATCGTACAAAACCAACATCAGCAACATACTTTGAGACCTCTGAAAGTGTCGAAAATGATCGAAGAGGATCTATTGGTATACTGATATGAATCTTTTCGCCTTCGACATACTTCGACATAACTTCGACAACATCTCGCATGGTATGTTTTTTCAGAAGCACATGAGGATGATTCGGACAGTATACCTTTCCTATTGTCGTATAGAGAAGCCTATAGTAATCATATACCTCCGTTATTGTTCCGACGGTCGACCGTGGATTGTTCGACACTGTTTTTTGATTTATGGCGATCGTTGGCGAAAGTCCTCGAATCTCGTCGACTCGAGTTTCATTGGATCCATCGGAAACAATCATACGCGCATATGTAGAGAGGCTTTCGAGATACCGTTTCTGTCATTCCGCATAGAGCGTGTCGAAAGCGAGTGAGGATTTCCCAGATCCTGAAACGCCCGTCATTACCACGAGCGTATTTTTTGGGATCTTGACACTGATATTTTTGAGATTATGAGTACGTGCACCGATAATCTCTATGATTTCTGACATGTTTAGTTATTAGATGCGATAAACCAACCGATCACTTTCTTTGCCCCTGCGATTTTCAGTACCTCTGCACAGGCATTTGCCGTCGAGCCCGAAGAGATGACATCATCGATCAGTATGACATTTTTTCAGGAGATTGAAAAATGATTCTTCATTCTAAAGGCATTTTTTTTATTTGCAAGACGAGAATTACGGGAAAGTTTTGATTGTCGAAATCGAAATGAGGTGGTCAGTATTTTTCTATAAGGGATTCCTGTGGCTTCTGATACTTTTTGAGAGAGAAGTCAGATATGATCAAATCCACGCATAAAGTAGCGACTCCAGTGCATTGGAACAGGGACAATAACCCACTCTGTACCGTCATTCGAAAAGACATCACAGTTATTGGAAAGAGCGATGAAATATTCTGATAATTGTACAGCATACTCGCGTTCCGAATGATATTTAAATCTCTCAATTATTGCTTTTGTATACTTATATTCACTCGCTACCCATATCTGATCCAGATAGAATTGATCAAGTTCATTTCTATAGTGATTCCCGAGCTCCTGTATGGATACTGTATTCGTCGGCGAGTGGCGTGAATCAAAAAATATAGATGCTAGAAATTTGAAGATCCACATATTATTTCTTTGGTTTTTTCCCCAGTGAAAGGAGATACTCCGAAAGGATTTTTACTCACCAACCGGTTGCTCATTTTGGCATATAACCATGAGTCGTCTCACGATAGGCAGGACCAGCTATATCGAGGTGGGTAAGTTTCGCCCTTCCTTGAAAATAAGAGAGGAATGCTCATCCTACCGATGATCCAGCCTTTTCAGAACGTGCAACATTTTTGAGATCAGCAATGTCCGTTTTGAGTGACTTTTTGAGTTTTTCATTCATAGGGAGTCTCCATACTGGTTCATATAGACTCTTAGAATTCATCAATGACTGAATTACTATTTCATCATCACCCATGATACCAGCAATATCATGCCCGAGTGCATAGACGCAGGCTCCAGTAAGTGTTGCCATAGTGACAATGTGTTCTGGCGAGTAATTCTTCTCAACATAGGACATGACATCAGCAAGAACAAGCCTTCCCTCAGCATCAGTATGATGTATTTCGACTGTTACGCCATTATATGCTTTATAAATATCGAGTGGCTTGAATGCTTTTCCATTGATGACATTTTCTGTAATACCAAGTCCGATGATGAGGTTACATGGGATATTTTCGATACCGTCGAGATATTCTGCAACCCCGAGCATCCCTGCAGCTCCAGACATATCACACTTCATATCGAGCATGCCTGTATCAGGTTTTATCTGGAGACCACCTGCATCAAACGTAACTCCTTTTCCGATAAGTGCATACGTATCGAGTTTTTTTTCACTGATACGTTCGAGGATAACCATATATGGAGGATAGTCACTCCCTGCACCGACAGCGAGGAGGAGATTACACCCGAGTTTTTTGAGTCATTTTTGATCGATAACGGTGAGTTGAAAATGTTTCCATGGATAACTTTCTATATATTTCACAAACTCCTCAGGGCGAGAGTCTGTCGGAGGGAGATTGATGATGTCTCGAGTACGGATTATGGCAGTCAAAAGCCTCACTTGTTCCTCATATTTCTTTTTATGTTTTTCAGGGAAAAAAATGCCTCGGGTTTTTTCCTCTTTTTTTGAGAGAAACGCATCATAAGTATATGTGGATAGTGTATATGCCTCGAGAGCGTCTGAAAAGTCTCCTACAGGGATATAAAGTGTGTTTTTATCGATTTTTCGCATTGCCTCAGAACGGTCATCCATGAGGGTAGCATGTTGAGGAAAGAATACAATTGTTTTTTCTGATCCAAAGAATGATTCATAAAAGTACATCGATTTTTCACGAATATTTTCTTTTTTTTCAATATTATTCGATAGTACCTCCAGAAATGATGTACTGAAACCGAGTGTACGATAGTATTCTATTGATGTATGATCGATGATTTCGAGGAGGAGTGTTGTATATTCAGTATCTTTGAGTGAATAGATGAGGGAGATCGGAAATTGCATGGTATAAAAGTATTAGATCTAATTTTTTTTGAACCGAAAATATGAGAGGAAAAACAAAACTGCAAGTCAAAATACACATGAAGAAATCATGAATAGAATTTCCGATCACCATCATATGAAAAATATGGAATAAATCGAGTAAATACCACTAAACAATATTGCAGAATAATGCAGAATCATAAAATCATACTCATATTGTTCTTCCCAAAAATATGTGAGTGATATGAGTAGGAATGGAAGAAAAAACACAAACATCAGTACAGGAAATATAGAATGAGTAGAAAGGAGTGATATAAAGAAAATAGAGTAGAGAAAAAATATGAGTGCGAGTCCAATTCCATAGGAAATGTAGTTCGAGAATCGAATATGTATGGAAAATAAAAAAAGTATAATTATAATCAAAAGAAGACATGGAAGTGTGATGTGAATAAATATTGAGTATACAAGAAATGGTATACCCAAAAGCACCACTGAGAGTGAAAAAAAACGAATATTCATTATATATCGAGAAAAAATAGAGATTTTAGGAAAATATTCGAAGAAAAAAACTCCAGAAAGAGTCGAAATAGTGATAAAGAGATCGAGAACTGAGGTTCTGA
>JAYUQR010000124.1:0-22299 GCA_043756665.1 Candidatus Altimarinota bacterium
TAACAGATTGTATCTGTCATTCCTGCGAATGCAGGAATCTAGATTCCGGGACTTCGCCCGGAATGACAAAGATGGTGTTATTTAGGTTTATACACTATACATAGTTCCGAGAAGTATTTGACTCACTCAAAAACGATTATAATTGTACTTCATGATTCCTAATCCTCTGTGATATAACAGGAATGTGTAATAGATTCGGTATTCTCTTTACAAAAACAGCTCTCGATATGATCATCGACCATACCGACTGCCTGCATGAAGGCATATACGATCGTCGACCCGATGAATGACATTCCGCGTTTTTTGAGATCTTTCGAGATAATTTTTGAGAGATCAGATTCTGCTGGAAAATCATATATTGTCGATCCTTTGTGAATGATTGGAAATCTATTTCCGTCATTCCCACGCTTCGCTCTGGACAGGCTCTGACGATAGGAAGGATCCAGAGTTTCTGGTACCTGGATTCTTTCCCTCGACAAGCTCGGGACAGGCTCAACCTCAGAATGACGAAACCATTGGAGATTCCAAAAATACATATCCAGGCTCCCGAATTCCTTCTGGATCTCGAGTGCGACTCGTGCATTTTTTCTCACAGAGTAGACCTTGAGCCGATTACGAATAATACCAGGATTGAGGAGAATCGCCTCCAGTTCAACATCCGTCATTTCTGCAATCCGAGCAATATCCCAACCATGAAAGAGTGATCGATAATTTTCGCGTTTACGTAATACTGTGATCCATGAGAGTCCTGCCTGCGCTCACTCAAGCGTGAGAAATTCGAAAAGTTTCTCATCTGCATGAACGGGTCTTCCCCACTCCTCATCATGATAGCGGACAGAGAGAGGATCGGTTCCACACCAGGGGCAACGTGTGAGTGTTTTTTTCATACGGAGTTTTAAAAAGGTCGAAAATGCCCTATCACCTTCGTCGGCCAATCCAGTGGTGTGATCGTGATACCGACTCCATCTCCATGATTATCGAGCATGAATGGGACTCCATTATCTCATCGAATATCGGAAATGATACCAATGTGCCACAAGTGATTGGATGGGAGCTCTTCAAAAATAACAATATCTCATGGCTGCCATTCCTTGAGGGTGTCGAGATCATTCGGGACGATGGCATTCGTGAGAACTTTCGCCGTTCGAGAGAAGTATACCTGCAGTCGCTTCACGCGCCTATAATTGATATTCGAATCGAGATCTCCATCATATAGGAGCGGATAGCTCTCTACATCTTTCTGGAAGTTTGCACGAAAATCGATTCCAATGTCTCGATAGGCTCGCCAGATCACATCCGTACAGACTCCAGTATCAGGAGGTGGTGATCCTCCATGAGAATAGTATCCATTTCCATGATCATAGGTTTTCACGACTCATATCTGTTCTTTTGCCTTTTCGAGAAAAAGAATGGCTCATGAAGATGCTGTGATGGGAATGAGAGATTTCTGGGGAAAGAATATCGTATCGATATAAGGATAAGCTACTATGTTCGGTGTCGGGACGAATGGAACAAAAAATCACTTCCAAATAAGAATACCGAACCCAAGAAAGCAGAGAAATACGAATGTGATGAGGAATTTTTTCATATACTAGATTCTCATAGTAGCTATGAGTGCATCAGGATCGAGAAAGAGATCAAGGGCATCGCAGATATTCGGAACGATGATATCCACATATTCGAGTATCCCTGTATGGATTCCCTCACTCTGGAGTGTTGCGATCGAGAGTTTCGCATGACGAAATTTCCCGATATCGATCCGAGCGTTCCCGATCGCAGCCGTCGTCTCAGGATCATATTCGAGAAAGAATTTCTCCTTTTCTTCGAGAGATTTTGCCTTTTTGAAACCGATACCGAGTCCATCACAGAGTGCCTGTGCGTTTCATCTCTGATCCCCTGTGAAGAGGACAATCTCAAAACCAAGTTCTCGAAGCTTCTTGAGTCGTTCGGGAGCTCATTCGACGATATTGCCATGGACCGAGAGTGTCCCATTCAGATCAAGCACAATTGTCTGTATCTCTATTTCTCAGACTCACGGAATAGTATATTGCATATTATTTCTTTAGAAAATATTCCCACAGAACTCCTTTCGTCCGATCCTCAGATATCTGCCCACTCCGAACGAGATCGATGATCTGTTCCTCGGTATACCAGTCAAAGGTAATGAATTCATCTTCTCCGAGAGCCTGAGATGGAGTCATCTCGAATTCCCGAACGATGAAATAATACAGATCCCACTCGATCGTCGCTCCACAGTGAGAGATGGAGAAGAATTCGATACTTTCCCGCTTCACGATCATGCCACACTCTTCCTTCGCTTCGATGATAGCAGCATCCAGAGCAGCCTCGAGCATTTCGCCAGTATATGCCTTCATATCAGTAATTCGGTCGAATACCTTCCCTCCTGGAAGTCGATAATCGAATGAAGCATGTTCCCCGCGATATTCTCTCGTAAGGAGGATTTTCTTATCCTGTTCGAAGATGAGACGAACACCTGGTGCACGACGAGCATTCTCAAAAATCTTCATCCTCCCATCGATCTCCCATTCTTTCTCATAGAGTTCGATGATCCTTCCTGTTGCGAGGATGTTGATTTTTCCAGTTTCTTTCCACATAGCTTTTAGAATTGACTAAATGAACAAACGAAAAGAAGAAGCTTTTGGTATTTTTCACTTATGAAAAGTACGTAATTTACCATACTTCAGGCTTCTTCGCTCCTATTTTTTCCTTCAACACGTACTCGAGTACATGTCCCACCATGAGACACTGCTGTTCACCGAGGACAGGACCGAGGATCTGGAGACCGACCGGAAGTTCGATCGAATCATCATCCTTCGGGGAGGCAAATCCGACAGGAACGACGAGACCAGGGATTCCCGCGAGAGAAGCAGGGACCGTGAAGACATCCTCGAGGTAGAGAGCAAGTGGATCATCTCATTTTTCCCCGATTTTCCATGCGACCGTCGGCGCTGTCGGTGTGACGATGACATCAACCTGAGTAAATGCCTGAGCGAAATCCTGACGGATCAATTCTCGAACACTCGAGGCTTTTCCATAGTAGGCATCATAGAATCCCGACGAGAGGACATAGGATCCGACCATCGAGCGACGCTGTGGCTCGGCTCCGAGTCACTCGACTCGATTCTGTGCAATATCATGGACTCACTCAGCACGATGACCATAGCGGATACCATCATAGCGAGCGAGATTGGATGCGACTTCAGCTGGATTGATGATGTAGTATGCAGAGACTCCATACTCAGTATGTGGAAGTGATATCTCGATAATCTCAGCTCAGAGTGATTTCAGTGTCTCGATGGCACTCTCGATCTCACGTTTCACTCCTGCTTCGAGTCCCTCGATAAAGTATTCTCGAGGAATTCCTATTTTCACACCTTTCAAATCCTTCCTGTTCCAAATATTCGCATCGATCGTCACCTCCTCAGTCAGAGTCGTCATATCCATCGGATCGACTCATGCTGTGATCTCATAGAGGAGGGCTGCATCTCGAACGGTCCGAGTGAGGTATCCTGGAGTATCGAGGGATGATGCTGCAGCGATGACTCCATAGCGAGAGTTGCGTCCATATCCAGGTTTCCATCCGACCACTCCACACATACTCGCGGGCTGTCTGATACTCCCACCCGTATCTGTTCCGAGGGCTGCAGGAACAAGTCCGAGTGCGACTGCGGCTGCAGATCATGATGATGTCCCTCCTGGAATACGAGTCGGATCCCATGGATTGCGAGTAGGACCATATGCACTGTTTTCGCCACTTCATCCGAGGGCAAACTCATCCATATTCGTCTTCCCGAATGCGACGAATCCTGCCTCTTTCATACGAGCTGTCACGGTCGATTCATAGGGTGGAACAAAATCCTCAAGCATCCGAGAACTCGAAGTCGTACGAACTCATATCTCGCAGAAAGCATCCTTCACAGCGATGGGGAGATGGAATGTTGGAATATTGGAATGTTGGAATGTTGGAATATCTGGAGGAAGCGTATTGAAGATGTTATATTCCTCATTGTACTGCCTCGTACGTTCGAGAAAATAAGTATAGATCTCTTCTGATGTTGTTTTTCATGTTTTGACGAGTTCCGAGAGTTCTATGAGAGAAAAATTTTTGAAGTCCATGTTGGAAATGGTAGAATATGGTAGAATATGGTAGATGCGATAGAAAAGACTCTTCGTCTTCGTCTCATATCCACGCTCACGGGCGAGTATAGCGAAAAAAAGAGAGAAAACAAGTTTTGACAAATATTATAAATATGTATGATGAAACTTATTAACACTTTCTAATTTTGTAACATTATGGGCATGTTAGATTCTCAACTCGCTGCTGAAGCTTGAGTTTATCTGGAACCATGATATGCTCCTGGTGAAGGTGAATATCTTCATCCTTCACGAACATTGAGTGCCAGATTTCATGATGCACTTCTATTTGAACTCGCATGTTTAAGATTAAGACATCATAATTGTATTCGTATTATTACGCTAATGCAACAATATTTCGATGCAATGGCAAATGAAGATTTATGTAATGAGGACGTGGAAGACTTTAAACCCGCTGAAGGTACAGGTGGTGGTCTACATTAATGCTAAAATTTAATCAATAAGTCCTTGTGATTTTCTGCTTTCTGTATATACTCAGAAGGTATTTTTTCGGAATAAGATTTCTCCCATGTACTGGGAAATCGCTCGAAATGACATAATAAAAATTCTTCACTTTTAATTCTTCATTTTTCACTCTCTATGAGACCTTCGGTCTCATGATCCTTCCTTCCGTTCGCAAAAACTTAAATTCGTTACACTCATTTTATTTTTCTCACTCCAATTGAATTATGGAACTCCCTCCACGTGTCCGCGGTATGCAAGACATATTCGGTGAATACCAGCGATACTTCACCTTCCTGAAGAAGGTAGCTCGTCATGAGTTTCGTACCAATGGATTCACTCGTATCACGACGCCGATCCTCGAGATGAAGTCTCTCATCGTCCACTCAACTGGGGAAGCGAGTGATGTTGTGACGAAGGAGATGTTCGACTTTGTCGATAAGTGAGGTCGTGAGGTCGTGATGAAGCCTGAGAGTACTCCGGGTGTGATGCGTGCCTACCTCGAACACATGCTCGAGGAACCACAACCCGTCTACCTCTACTATATCGAGCCTCACTTTCGATATGATCGTCCCCAGAAGGGGCGCTATCGTCAGTTTCATCAAGTGGGTGCCGAGATCATCGGGGAGGAGGATCCGATTCTCGATGCGAAGACGATCTATATCATGAAGAATATTATGGATGGTCTCGGGCTCGCAGGGAATTATACGATCAAGATCAATTCCCTCGGAGTTGCAAAAGAACGTGAACGATACCTGCTCGAACTACAGTCTTTTTTCGAGAACAAGAAACACCTCCTCGATGAGATCGATCTCGCGCGTCTCGAGAAGAATCCTCTGAGACTCCTCGATTCGAAAAATCCTGACGTCCAAGACCTCCTGAAGGTAGCACCGAAGATGACCGATTTTCTGAAAAAAGACTCACTGGCATTCTACGATAAAGTGAAGGAATATCTCACGATCCTCGGAGTTGACTACGTCGAAGATCCCACCCTCGTGCGTGGTCTCGATTACTACTCTCATACGGTCTGGGAATTCGTGGATGGATCTGGGCGGACTCAGGATGCATTCGGAGGAGGAGGTCGCTATGATGGGCTCGCGAAATCGATCGGGCACAAGTCCGAGGTTCCTGCAGTCGGTTTTGCATTCGGCGCTGAGCGCCTCATCGAAGCGATGATGGAACGATGAGTCAAGCTCAGAAATAAAGATATGATCCACCTCTATATCATGCAGCTCGGTGATGAGGCAAAAAAACTCGCCCTCCCTCTCAATATCGAAGCACGAAAGAAGGGACTCAATTCCCTGCTCTCCCTCGGGACCCCGAGTATCAAGGTGCAACTGAAGAAGGCAAATCGTGTCGGTGCGAGATTCGTCATCGTGATCGGCATCATGGAAGCGAAGAAGTGAGTCTGTCAGCTCAAGGATATGGACCGGTGAACACAGGTCGAAGTTCCCCTCTCAGGTGTACTCGACCACATCATCAGTGAAGTCGGCGTAGATACACTCTCATTCTATCATCCATCTCGTGACTTCATCATCACCGACACCGTCGTGACGGATGAACAATCACGGAAAATAACACTCGACTAATCTATGCATATTCTCGTCGATATTCGCACGATGAACCCAACTGATCTCGTGCGTCAGAGCTATGGCATCTCATGGGTCCATCTCTGGAAAATATACCATCCCCATGATAGGATCACCTACCTCGCGAGCCCGGGAAATATGATCGACTGAGAGGTGATCTATGTGAAAGAGAACTGGAATATCCTGGGCAGGAGAAAAATAGCACGCCACCAGAATGGTCCTGATCGGATCATTTCTTTTTCCAGGCTCGCTCCGATAGATCCATCAATCCCGACTATTTCTCATGTATTCGATAGTATCGACCTCCTCTATCCCCGATGAAATCCTGGAATCATCGGAAGGACACTGAAAGAACAACAGTATAAAAATGTACTGAAGTACTCAAATAGTATCATCGTTCCTCATCTCGAAGTCGGAATGGAGCTCGTCGAGATCTCCAATGTTCATGAGCAAAAGATATCAGTTATTCCGTATTTTGTCCCCGAGAGGAAACACTTCCCATTTTCATGACTCCATCCCCTCGGAATCATCCCAGGATACTGGATCGTCGAGGGTACATCGAGTGATGAATGGAATCCATTCTGACTCCTCAGAGCTTACTCTCACTATATCCATGAATTCGGTGGAACAAAACGCCTCATCATCGCAGGCGATCTCTGATCGAGCCTCAGACATATAATAGAGTGTATCAGGGGGCTCAATATCATGGACTATGTGAAGATCGTGGGGATTCTCCCAGAAGATACTCGATCCACTCTCTATGAATACGCGAGTGGATGGATTGCCCTGGGTGGATACTATGGATGAGGTCCGACACTCGCCTATGTCCTCACATATGGACTCCCCATTTTCGCGTCCGATATCGCGCCTATCCGGGAATATGCAGATATCACCATACATCCGAACCACTCAGATGAGATCGTCGAAAAACTCCTCATCCTGTCAAAGCTCTCGACCACTGCCGAGAAATATATCCATAGTCCACATGCAATTATAGAGGTCTATGGTCGCGTGATTGCCGAAGCAAAAATATAGAATCCAGATTTGCAAATACTCCGAAGTTGTATAGGATAGCTTCATCCTATTTCTTGTTTCTTTTTATGGCAAAACTCTTCGGTATTGGCGCAACAGACGCAAAAAAAACTCAACCAATTCACCACGATGAGCATGATCACACTCATGAATCGACAGCAAATTATGATGATCACGAGATCGATGTCGAGATCCGTGAAGAACGCGACCATGATGGAGATATCGGGCAGATAGCGGTCGATGTCCTCGATCTCGCGGAAGAACTCATCATCGTTGCTCCTGTAGCCTGAGTGGATCCAGCGCTCATCGATATCGCTCTCTCGAGAAATATCCTCACCATTTCTGGAGAACGGAAACATCCTCCTCTCTATCTGGATGCAAAACGAATGCTCGTGGAAGAATGTTATTATGGAAATTTTTCTCGCTCGATTATCCTTCCAGAGAATCTCGTCTTCAATAAAATACGAGCTACAGTAGACTATAACACGCTCATGATCCATATTCCGAAAGTATCATTTTTCTCGAAAACCATAAAAATAGAAGGGTAAATATTTTGTGTCCCGAGGGAAATGTGATACAGTATAGAAACACACTAAACTTTTCACGTATGTCCACACAAGAAGATCCGAAAATCTCCAATGAGAATGTCGCAAAAAAAGGTATCAAGAATATCGATGCCGTTGTCACTGGAGTGATTCTCTGAGGTATTATAGCCTCTCTCTATGGCGTGAAGAAACTTCGAGAGAAAGAAAAAGTACAAGAAGTAACTGAGCATACTGAGGATCATATGATAGAGCCACCCAAAAAAATAGAGAGAATATCACTGTGGAAAAGAATTTTTAGAAAAAGATAATTTCATGATATCTATGAGATACCTACTGTATAGCTTCATATTTTTCTTCATTGCCCTCTATGGAGAATCGCTTTCTGCAGCTACAAATCATAAGGAACTCTGTGGAAAAATCCAGGCATGTATGGATTCGAAAAATCCTCTTACGATCACTGAGTATATGTGTACAAAGTGAGATTTTATAGCCGAAACACTTCGACCGATCAGCAGAGACGACACGGCCTATATCGTCGTTATGTCTGTGAAATTTCGGGAGATCGACGAGGAGATCCTGAGGCTTATGAAAGAACTCCAAGCACAGAGAAACACTGATGGACTCAGTTGGATAGATTATATCCAAAAAAAGATACTGCCCCTATCGAAAAAATACGCAGAAACCTGTACACGTCTCTGATGAAACCTAGGGATTCTCCAGGAATGTGCAATCGAAAACAAAAGTCCCTTGCCAAGTCTCAGTGGATTTCCACAAACGATCTGTACTGATCTCGCAACAAAAAAAGTACAGGCCTGGGAGAATATGGGATATATACTCGCGAGTAAATGAATCGCAAAATGATTCCAGAACTCCAAGGATTCCCATATAGAAACCATAAAGGGGAAATACGGAAAGCTCCTCGATACATTTATTTCCTACAGTACTCTCCTCGCATCAGCCGTAAAAAAACTCGATGCATATATAAAAGATCCTCTCTAACTTCTAGTCGTCACGTATATTCATGAGAATATACCACCATTTTTCTGGATTCGACATGTTTTTCATAGGTGAATCTTCTCACTTCTTTATATCGTAGATAACCTGCCGAACATCGATCGGTGCATTCCCATCGATATCGGACTGTTCCACAATATTAATCACTTCCTCACCAGGGAGTTTTTTATTCTGTGTCGCCTTAGCGACGAGTGATTGGTACGCTCGAGTTCTGATATACGTATTCAGAAGGTCTTTTTCGTGATTTCTCTTATCTATGAGTGTATTGGTCGATTCGAGTGAGGTGACGTAGGTATTGATCTGGAAATCTTGATACTTATAGAACCCTATAAGATAGAGCTCATAGAGTATGAAAAAAACCAGAAGGATCAGGATATAGAGAAAGTGTGTTCGCACGGAAAGTTTTATTATTGCAATTGTATATGCTTTTCCTACAATATGAAAAAATACTGATTTTTCCAATCGAGTTATGAAATTCAATATCCTCATCTATTCATTTTTAGGATTCCTCATACTCATTCTCTGAGCAATAAGTTGGAGTGCTTATGGATATTATACGATGATCCATAGTGATGATCCGATAGTGCCATCCCTCAGGATCATCCAAGGATGAGCCAAGATTATACGTGGAAGTGATGCCATCATACTCAGTGAGAATGAGGAGTATCCACTCATGGCTGATGATGCGATAGAGACGGGGAAAGATTCTATTGCCAGTATAACCTGGCCTGATCATAGCATCACTCGAATGTGACCACTGACACGGATAGTCATCCATACCATGATGGCAAGTATGTGATATGAACATATCCAGATATCGTTCTCATTGAAAAAAGGGAAAATCTGGTCAACTGTCGTCAGGTCGATGATCGGGGACTCATATTTCGAAACAAAACTCCCGAAAAATGATATCATCGCTTGAGTCCGTGGGAGTATCTACGAGATCAATCTCGATGGAGGATATATCCATGCGGTCGAGCACGCACTCTCTCTCAAAAATAATCTCAGACAAAAGGTACTCCTCATGCCTGGGGAACTCGTCGATAGTGAGAATGTCCTCATACGTCTCGGTCGAGAACTCATAGACAATACCTGGAGAGATATCAACACTATTGCAGATCGAGTATATAAAGAAGCTCGACTGAGTAAGGTCTCTCTCAGAGTGACGGAACATAGTAATGCTCTCTTCTCGCTCCTGGACCAATGGATACGATCACTCCTCGGTCATATCGATGGATTTGAGGTTCTCGCACTTCAGGATATACTCTCTCAGAGTGGTATACTCTCGATCGCATCATATTCACCAGAACTCCTCACAGCATACTACCAACGTATCGAGAGCATCGATGCTCGCTCCGATATCGATACTTTCAGAACTGCTCTCATCGAAACATCTAAAACCTCAGGAAAAGATCTCGAGAAACTCCTCGATACCCTGAAACGCTGAGCCTTCTGGGAAATACTCGATGGAAAAAATATTCTACCAAGTGCTGGGAAGCTCTGGGAGAACTTCGCAATCACTCCAGAAAATATCGATACTCTCCTCGGCACATTCGAGTGACAAGATCTCCTCGATACCCTCCTAAGCCCCTCCAAATAGAGCTCCGACATTCATCAGGAGTATCGTGATAATCCCGAGGATGATACTCACTCCGAATCCTATGAGAACCTTTTTTCCATAGACTTTTTCTCCGAATCGATACGCGATAGAGGCCTTGACGGTATTATTCGACATAACGGCTATGAGGATCGTCGTCGATGCAATCAGGAGGGAGATTTCTCCTGATTTTGCCGCTGTCGAGTAGATAAAGTTCACTCCGTCAACATCTGCGAGTCCCGAGAAGAGTCCGATAAAGTAACTCGATACCTCGAGCGGGATGATATGCTGATAGATCACACCGAGCTGTGAGACGAACTTCACGATGACGATCAGCCCAGCAAACTGAAGTGCTGGTATAATCTTGAATGGACTCTCATATTCACGTTTTTTCTCGTCGAGTCAGACGATCACCTTCTCATCACGAGTTTTCAGATAATAATACAGCGTTGATCCAATCAGTCCCGCGAACATGATCGTTGCAGGGAGCCATATAGTTTCGAGAATCTGGAGATAGAGGTATCCCGCAACGACGATCACACGAATAAACATGATACATGAAGCAATAAGCGTTGCGACAACATATGAATTCACATGTTCTGGGTGCTCGGTACTTTTTCGAGTCATCGCGACCGTCGTCGCTGTGGATGAGATGAGTCATCCGACCGTGCCTGATGCGATGATGCCACCCTTATCTCCGAGGACTTTCGACAGGAGAAATCCGGTATACTCGACTCCTGCCATAACCACGACAAAAAACCAGATACCATATGGATTGAAGAATTTCGCATTCAGCACTGGATGGATCCACTGGAATCATCCTTCCTGATGGAACCAGTTGATCATATCTAGGAGTGAGAACTTTTGATCTGGGAGGAGTGGGAGGATAACCAGTGCGATCACAGCAAACTTCAGTGAATCGCCAAGTTCGACACGAGAAAATCGTGACTTCATACGGGCAAAATATTCTTTTGCTGAGAGGAGGAGCACGAGGAGAATTGAGAGGATCACAGCTACCGAATAGGACTCCATCATAGCGATCATACCGATACAATAGGTGATGAAAGCAGCGAGTTCACTCGTCACTCCCATCTTTTCCTTATGAAATGCCGAATATGCATAGGAAACAATGATGAGAACCGATGAGGCAATCGCTCAAAAAAGCATCCAAAGTTGCGATCCTCCTCAAAGAGCCCGATCGAGCCAGACGGTGATCGCTCAGAGGAGGGCAATCGACGCGTATGATCTAATCCCTCCGAATCCTGTCGCTCACCCTGGTCGCGTTCCTCCCCAGGGGAGTTCACGTTCAGTTCCGATGAGTCCTCAGAGGGCGATAGCGATGATAAATCCGATAAATGCAGATGGCTCCATACAGAAAAAAGAATGAATAATATCAGTAATACTATCAGAAAATGGGGGAAAATACAAAAAAATCCCCTTTACAGGAGATATTTTCAGTGTGATGTGATTATTTTGCCTGATAGAGGTTTCGTCCAACTCGCTCTATATGTTTCTTATTTTGGAGATTCATATAGATTGTCGTGGTCTTCACTTTTCTTACTTTAAGTACCCTTGAGGTAATCTCTTCCGTTGAGAGAGGCATTTTTGCTTTATTGAAGATATCGAGAATGACCTCTAGGACAGTACCATCTCGATATCCCCATTCTTTGAGGACATAGATACCACGACCAATCAGGACGAACTCTTCATTTCTGATGAGCTCATTATGGATCGTCGATATCTTCACAGGTTCCTGAAAATACTCAGTGATCGCATGAGCAATATCGAGAAAATGCATCGGTTCTTTTGTCTTCTTCAGAACATAGATCGCCTTATCTTTGAGTGTGGACGGATTGAGAATTTTCCACTTTTCGAGCCCAACATATTTCTCTTCTCCCTTTACGAGATCAAAATATATATCGATAACAGAATCGATCATGACGGATTCGATTTTTCCAAATTGAGAAAAAAGATTAATCTTGATCATCTCATAGAAAGGACTATTTTCAATAATATCTCCCTTTTTTTTAAGGATTTTAATAGCCTCCTTGTGAATCGACTCGATAATTTTTTTCTGTATTTCTGGGAAATGGTAATATGTTCTTGTTCCGAGTTGGGGCTTCGATCGCTGGAGATTGAAATCTGCCTGAAGGAGTACATCGATAATATTTTCATTGATAACGCCCTGAAAACCGATATCAGCAATAATCGCACTAATAAGTCGATCACGAGTCATTACGCCTCCATGCATTTTCAGTATTTTTTCTCCAGATTCCTGGAGTTTCATCAGAGGACTCGAGCGCATGATGCGACCGATTTTTTTGATCCCTACATCTTCTATCTGACGAACTCTTTCTCGAGTAATACCATATGTATCTCCGATTTCCTGAAGTGTCTCCCTCTCTCCATTGAGCCCTATTCTTCTCGAGATGACTGTACGCTCTTTCTCAGCAAGAGAATCGAGAATAGAATGGAAAATACCATTAACATCAAAGGCAGTGGCGGTAGACATAAGCATTAAGCAGTTAGAATTTTGAGGAAATGTGTCAATTGCAATTTCTATTTATATGTATGACGATATGAAACATAATATTGTTTTTTTAGTAAAGTCAAGTAATTTTCTCCCAATAGATGATCCGTATCTCTTCATATATACCCCTATCATAAACGATACCTTAGAAAGGAAGGGTCATATTTTTATCTTTATCCTGACTCTTCTTTCCTGAGTGATTTCCGTCGATAATACCCTGATAGTCTCCGAGAAAGTCTCGATCTTTTTTATCGAGATAGCTCATAGAGATACTCGATTCTTTTTCCCTTCGAGAAAAAAAGAATGAGCTCACGAGAATGAGTAGATTCGCGGTCAATGCAAGCACAAAACCAATACCTAAACTCACACCATTGATGGCAATCTGTGTATATTGGAGCGAGATGAAAATAAGTTGTATAATAGCCGTAAGCATCATCGAATCGATAAATACGATTGCCTGAGCATCAGAGAGTCGAAAGGGCACAAATGATCTCATTCTTTCTTTTTTCTCATGAGAAAAAAGAAAGAATGAGATCAACAGGCAACCAAATATGATACCAAATCATATTCATCCTGTATAGCCAGAAAATGCTGAAAAAATAACATCCGTATCATCTCGGAAACGCATATGTATCCATGGAAAGAATACCGAAATGAGCAGGAGAAAATTACAGAAAATAATTACCTTTCCCGAAATATCAAGCCGTTTTCATCAAAAAGTAATTCGAGAAAAAAAGATTGTTAATTGCGTTTTTAGTTTTCGATTTTTCGAATTCCGAATATAATCCATACAAAGAAGTAAAGAAGAAGAATGTTTCTCTCAAACTTGTACTCATAAGCGTAGTTTTTTCAAGTCTCATATGTGAAATCTCGATACAAATACCATCATTGTTTTCCTCAAATTCCTCTCACACTCCATTCTCTGAATGATACAAGGATTGTCCATCCTGATATCGAGAAAAGATCCAAAGGAAGCATGAGAAGTGAATCCGGTCTATAAGTATATCCACCTTATCCTCTACTCCTGACCGAAAAGTTTTCGTAATTTCCCATCTGGCATAAAACTCGGTCGTACACTCTTTATTCCACTCATGTCCCTATTTAGAAAGAAATAAACATCATGAAAATATCACCCCTTCATCATCAGCATTGATTCACACTCTTCGAGCTCATGATTTCGATGACTATATTTGCGATGATTATGATCAGCGTATTCGACTCTGTAGCCAATATCGGGATCGCTCGGATCAAGAATACTCAGCGAGTATCTCTCCTCGAAGAGCTCTATTTTTTCAGTGAGAAACTCGCAACGAACATTAAGGAAGGAGGGACTATAGACTATGAAGAGTATTGGGGAAGGACGGTCGCTGGAACAGGGACTGCAAGCGGTCATTATATCACTCCGACATATTTTGGTAACTATGGATCATGATGAGTACCATCCACCTGAGCGGGAAATGATTATGGAAGTGGGGTCTATTATTGTCGAAGTGAAATAGCTTCATTTATGGGAACAGGCTGATGTCTCACACATCACAATACAGCGAGTGGGAGCCTCTCAGGAACACTCCAGCGATTTGGACAATATCGGCTCCAATTCACTGACTATAATGGAAATCAAGACAATGATACCCCTTTTCTCTTAGGAGATGAAGATGGAGTGAATGGTATTACTAATGATGACGATGATATAGAGATCGGAAATGGTCCAGCTGTCATAGCCAATCCGATGTCTGAACTCTACCTCATCAATACACTCAAGAAAAAGAGAGTTCTCTTTCGATGGAATTATAAAGTCGATCCGAATGCACCTCCATGATTCGTCTGCAATATGGCAACAGGAAGTGGTTGTCTCGGAAACATCCAGATGCTCAGGCTCGATGGAAAGGATATCGGATGGAATCATGATGGGGTTGTCGGATGAAATAATGGAGCATTTAATGGAAGTATCGACACCTGGGTCTGTGACATCGATTGGCGATGTTCAGGAAAAGTATTATCGATGGGGTATGGTACACTCTCATTTAGTACTGATAGCGATTGGGTCGATCTCTTTCCTGACTATATCAATATCAAGAGTCTCCGATTCTATATCTATCCCCAGAAAAATCCATGGTATTCGTGGAATGCTGCAGATGATATCAGTGGAACCACTGGGTTTATTAGTCCATTTATCCACCCCTATGTTCGCATGCAGATAACCATAGGATTCGGATGGAAAAGGCGTACAATCATCAAAAATGATGACCCGACGATTACTATTTCGACCACGATCAATCTCGAAGATCAGACTACTGACTAAATCAATCTTTCTATGCTCACTTCCCTCAAGCGAAATACACGTGGCTCAGCGATACTCATCGCTCTCGTCGTACTGATAATACTCACGATCATGAGTACAGTTTTTCTGGAAAAACTTATGGGCTTTGCGAAAGCAAGTGAAGGGATCGAGAACTCCAATGTCGCATATTATAGTGCTCTCGGTATTATCGAGGAGGCACTCTATACAGGATGAGTCGACAAGTACACTCCATGGATGATTTCGAATAGTACCTTTTGAAGTACAACCTCCACTGGAAAAAGCCTCACAGCACTTACTGGAGGAACGAGTATTCCCCTCCCGTGAAATGGGAATAGTCCGTATGATCGTAACTGGAATATCATCAGCCTTGGTGATCCTGTTCAGCTCGTTATTCCTTCTACCTTGACGAATAATAGCCTCAAGTTTTTCTTCCGTATTCCAAAAGTAGAATCCACTCAGACCAGTACTGGCGTGAATCCAGCACTCAATTCTACTGGGATAATTATGTGGACTTTTACTTCTACCGGAAACTCACTCTTCGCGAGTGGGGAAACGAATATTTTTCGGTGACTCGACCTCGATGGAAATCAGCAAACACTTGAGTTAAAAAATGGAACAACAAGCACTGGGGCACTGATGAATTTTCAAACATTCTATGCTGCCTACAAGGATGCCTGTACTAATTATAAATGTACCCTCAAGCTCTCGATGCTCCGATGAGTCTCGACAGATACAAATGCAAATATCAATATACCTTTTCTCGAATATAAAGTCGGGCTAGCCGCCTGAGATTTTCTCCCTCAAAAATTCATGAAGATCGAAGCTCGAGGCTTCGCCTATGGATTTATGCGAAGTCGTATCATCGAGATCCCCCAGATTACGACGAATAATGCACTCGATTTTGCCGTACTCCAATAATTCTCCCTGAAAAATCACCCACCATGCAAACGATCAACATCGAAAATCCCTCTGATAGTGATCAGCGAATCGATAAATTCCTAAAAAAGTACTTCCCGAATATTCACCTCTCCATACTCTATAAATGGTTACGGACAGGAAAAATTAAAATAAATGGAAAGAAGGTCGAACAAACATATCGACTTGATCTCAGTGATGTGATAACACTCTTTATCGATGATGAAGAGATCAGCAGTCTTCGCCAACAAGAAACCCTTATTCGAACAATCCAGGAGAAGAAAATCGAAATCCTCTATGAAGACCAGTACTTCCTCGCCGTGAATAAACCAGCAGGGATGAATGTCCATCCTGGTGATCACAAAACGACAGAAGTCTCCCTCATCGAACTCATCCAGGATCAACTCTGAGGAAAATATGATACCCTCTCATTTCGTCCATCGCTCGTGCATAGGATCGATCGAGATACGAGTGGAGTTCTCTTGATCGCCACAGAAAAGAAAATGCTCGAAGGACTCCTATCACTCCTCCAAAATGGTAAAATAGAAAAGACATACCATACTATCGTTATTGGCAAGCCCATAAAACCACGTGATACCCTCTCTGCGAATCTCGAAAGGGTCAAGGATGCAAAAGATGAGGCCAAGGTCAGAGTCAGCCCGACAGGACAGCGAGCCATAACACATTATGCAACACTGCGAGAGGGGATAAAAAATAAATACTCTCTTCTCGAATGTCAGATCGAAACAGGGAGAACCCATCAGATTCGAGTGCATCTCGCGCATAATAACACACCTATACTCTGAGATAAATCGTATGGGAATATTTCTGAGAATACCTATGCGAAGAAGTATTTTTCGATACAACGACAGCTCCTGCATGCCTATTCACTGAGCTTTACGCATCCTCTATCGAACGAAAAAATGTATATCATTGCACCCTATCCAAATGATTTCGAGAAACTCTTAGAATTGGATCAATAAGCATGTATTCGTCAATGGAAAGATTTTGTTTTTTTTCTGAGAATATGCTACCATGAAGGAAATATCCATACAAATCCTTTATACATGCATACCGATCCACTTCTCTCGTATGAGAAAAAACTCAAACATCGATCCATATTTCATTCTTTTGGACATACACTTCGTTTTCTTATTACCTATTTTGCGATTACTGGATGTGTATTCATCTGTCTCCTCTCGGTTTTGAATTTTAGTGCGTACTCGAATCGGATTCTCAACTTTATCAATCCCGAAGCACTCATAAGTGCTCGAGAAAAGGTCGAAGGGATTCTCGCATCATCGAGCATAGAAGTCCATGCATCTGAATCAGAAGAAAGTGAGAAAATAAATTCACTCGAATCGGTAAGGGAGAAAATACTCGATTCGAATCCTGAAATCGTCTACAAGGAGTCATATACCCCGAAAGAGCTTCTCGCCTGAACATCACAGACAGCATCTCGAGCCAGTTTCTCACTGCTACCGTATGAGAATAGGATTATCATACCACGTATCGGGAAAAATATACCTCTCGTCGATATTCTTGTAGAGTCGCATCCGAATTATGAATCCATGCATGAAACATTTATGGAAGAACTCAAAAAGGGGGTTGTGCGATATCCTGGAACAGCAAAACCTGGTGAAGTTGGGAATGCTTTTATATTTGGGCATTCATCGAACTATCCTTGGGTACAGAGTGAGTATAATGATGTTTTTTCCCTTCTTGATCAACTCCAGGATGGTGATGATATCACCATCTATTATTATCAAAAAAAATATGTGTATAAGGTAATTGATCGAGCAACCGTGAAACCTGGTGATATTCAGACACTTCAAAAAAGAGATCCAACAAAAAAAGAACTTTCCCTTATGACCTGTTGGCCTATATGAACAACACTCGAGCGACTCATCATATTCGCAGAACTCGTCGAGAAACCATAAATATCATGAATTCAACCATTTCTCGCTTTCCCTACATTCTCGATAATATTGACCTCGCTGCTCCTTGACTCCTCGAAATTATTGGAGGGAGTATTTTAGGTCTTTTATTGTTTGTTATGTGTCGGTATGCCCTCCTCTATATATATGGATTAAACATATTTCTTGCAGAAAAGCATAAGTTCGAAAGTAAGAAACAATTACTTTGAGATCTCATTCTCATGAAGGATATCCAAACCGAACTCGAATCAGAAATAGAAAAAGCCATGCTGAAATCAACTTTCCAATAAAATACTGAGAAGATAAAAAAGAAAGGTATATGCTTCGACGTTCAGAAAATACAATTTATTGATTCTTCGGAACCTTATAATAGTCCAGGAGGTATTTCGCGATTTCTGCAAAGAGCGCTGACGATGTCGTCTCAGAGTAGACAGAGGTTCGTGGACGATTGAGTGAAACTATGAGGACAAATTTCGGATTGTTCGCTGGTGCATATCATCCATATGAAGTGATCGTATGTCCGAGATCAGAACCAATAATACGATTCTCATATCAGCCCTTTAGAGGTATCTGTGAAGTTCCTGTCTTTCCTGCGAGTGTATATCCAGCAACTCCCCCCTTCTTTGCGAATCCATTTCTCACACCATCGACGAGCATGGCTGTAACTTTTTTGGCAGTCTCTTCACGAATAACTCGGCGAATCGGCGTCGGAATAGAATCTAACTTTTTTCCATCAGGATATTGTACAGATTCTACGATATAGGGCTGCATATAGACTCACCCATTTGCGATTACTGAATATGCTGCTGCCATTTGGAGAAGAGTGGCATTGATTCCTTGTCCAAATGACATCGTAAAAAACTGAGTACGGGACCATTTTTCATATGGTGAAATCTGGGAATATGACTCACCGTCCAGGGTAATGCTTGATTTGGCTCAAAAGCCAAATTCTCGAATATATTTATCGAAGAGTGATGGTCAAATCTTTTGGATAATATCGATCATCCCAACATTACATGACCAATCAAGTGCATGAATGTAGGAATGTCTTCCCGTACATTCACTTGAAACATTCGATATCTTCGTTTTCGATCATCCATAATCGAGCTCTACATATCCCTTATCATAATATGTATCCTCTGGTTCTATCTCACCGGAATCTATTCCTATAGCCGCTGTGACAGCCTTGAATACTGAACCCGGTTCATACATAGAGGTGATAATATCATTGACATACACTCCAGCTCCGAATTTATTTTTATACATGTATTTCGGTATGGCTGGAGATCATACTTCACTCTCTGTTGCAATTCTGAGATTGAGACGTTTTCCATCAACATTCGAAAAAAAAGTACCACTCTGTGTATCGATAACATAGAGATTCACTCAAAATAAATCGGAAGTTGGGTTGGGAAATCTTATGGGACTCACTCGTTCGATTTCATAGACATCGGTAAAGCTATTTGGATCATAGTCTGGATAATTCGCCATGGCAATTATCGCTCACGACTTTGGATTCATGACAATTACACTGCCTTTATTCGCACGGAAATTTTCAACGGCTCGTGTCAGAAGTGTTGAAACCTGTTTTTGGATATTTCTGTCAACCGTGAGATTGATATCAACTCAGTTCTTCAGAGAGATCAATTCCTTCGATAAATATCCTCAGATAGGCCTCCCTGCGCTATCCTTTGTAACAACTTGTGTTGGACTCTCAGACTGAAGGATCTCATCATAATATCACTCGATCCCGTACTTTCATCTGCCTTCACTATCGACAAATCAGATAATCTGACTTCATATATTTCGCTCGGGATAGTAACGGATGAGATTATCATCGATTTTCAGGAAATAGTAGATCGAATTCTCTTTTCGTAACTGTTTACTTGAAAGTGCCTGTTTCTCTGCATGTATCCTTTTTGTGATGAGATCGCGAGTACTGACACTCATTTTTCGTATGATCTCGAGATGTCTTTTTTTACGAATTTCAAATTTTGGCGACAACTCTTCTCGACTCTTCCCGAGGATATTCACTAATCGCGAAAGAAGTTCTTCCCGATTCTTCACCTTGATAGGATTGATGTAGAGGTTATTGGAAATGAAGTACAGTGAATCATCTTGCCAATTATCTATCCCACGTATAACATCTTCAGGAAGTGCTTGTGCGAGTTCCACACTTTCTATGGGGGCATCCATCTTTGTTCATAGATGCAATCGTATTTTTTCCTTCATCTGTGTCACTGTCATATCACGGGTCTCAGAAAAGTCTTCTCGGAGATAGCTTCCCATATTTTCGAGACACTCGGAAGTATTTTTACAGAACTCATCAAAAACTATATCCGAGAGAAATGTGAGGAGTTTATCGCGCGATCCTGTCTGGGTAGGATCTATCGAGAGATTTCAGAGATTCGTAGAAACCGCCATAGCGCCATGGAATGACTCATCTGAAGAATACACCGTCCCTCGAGATGCCGGGTTTTTGAGGATCATTGTTTGCTGATCTTTCGCTTTTCCAGAGTAGAAATCATAGTCCAGGATCGTATAACGAAACGTTGTGATCAAAAGAAATACAACATAACCCACTCACAAGTACCAAATAATAGAGGTCCGATCGAGAGTGCGGAAGTAACGATACAGTGTATTGATACTATGTTCGAGTGAAAACTTCATGGAAAAATACGTAAATGGAGACAGGTTCTTCAGTCTATACAAATGATGAGTCAATTCTGAAATCACGAAATTTCGCAAAAAGCTCAAGTGTGGGCGTTGATGTCACTATCGTGATATCAATCTGTTGTTGATTCGCGATACATCTGAGTGTATCGAGATTGCGAATTCGTGACGGGTACTGATATTCTTCATCTCAGAAAGCATCCTCAACATAATAGATATGCGTATAGTAAGAGAGATTATAGTAAAGAAGTCTGCGAGTTCAAACTAAAATCGGAATATTCCCTTCATATGCATCGATCCAGAACTTTGACTTTTGTACTGGACTCGACTCAGAGGCCGAATATCGCATACCTTCAGGCATCGTATCGAGAAAAGTATAGAGAAAATAATCGTCTGGAAAGATAAGAACATTTCCAGGAATACAGTATGGGAGAAGAGATTTTTTCGAGAAGACATGGTTTTTTGCATGGATAATCGAATACTGTCTGTCCCGAACGATAGAGTCTTCACTGGATTTGAGTATATAATTCTTCTTCTCGAGCCTTTTCATGAGTGGTGTGGGAAGAAACATTTTTAGTACTCTGTGTATTGGGATCAAATAGCGTTGTGAAATAAGAAAGATACACTGAATCTGATACGGTGCGAGTAAGCTAACTGATGCAGTCACTCACTCGATTGACTTGATCGTATCAGTATCACCTTTGCCTATATCTTCTCAGAAGATATTCACAATAATTCCCTGATCCATCGTCTTTCAGAATGGAATCTCGATCAGTCATCAGAGAACGATACTCGTCTCCCATATCGGAGGAACACTATAGGTAAAGGGGGTGATCGAGAGGGAATGTGAGAATGGAATAACGTGGATATACATAAAAAATCTCTCGAATTATACGAGAGAGAGGAGGGAATACAAACTAAAGTCCGAGGGATTTTTTGAGGGCTTCGGCCTTATCGGCATCTTCACTTGCTTTCGCATTTGCCTTTTCTTCCTCGATATAGATATCTTTGAGTTGTTCCCACTCATTTTGAGCCTTGATCAGGAGTCACTTGATAATCTCCCCTTCTGTTGGCATGAGTTTGCGAAACTCGACTCGTTCATCTTCGAATACCTTCACGAGCTCATCGATCTGGAACTGTGAGAGTGTCGGAATAGCATCGATCACACGTTTCTTTTCGAATGTGGAGAGGGAGAGCGAGTGTTCGAGGAGATTCTGGAACGTCGTCTCATCGAAGGTCGTGAGAGGATGGACGAGAAATCTCTGGAAAATCTCATCATTCGATGTTTTCGGTCGTGGAGGAGGGGGGGGTGGCATTGGTGATCCAGCTGCGCCTCAAACCATTGGAACAGGCGTTCCAGTCGATCCATCATTTTGCGGTTCAGCCATAGAAAATAGATTAATTAGATGTAGTATAGGGTCATTTTCGAGATTTTCAAGTGATTTTTTAGTAACTGTCATGTCCAACAACATTGTTTCACATTTCTAGAGAAATGGAATACACTGATTGGTTCTGGAAGAGTGCCGTTAGGCACTCTTTTTGTACCAG
>JAYUQR010000125.1:0-2875 GCA_043756665.1 Candidatus Altimarinota bacterium
TGACTTTCGAGAGAGATCATAGAAGAGATGTGAATAGTTGAGGATGATCTCGATATGGCTGATACGCCACTCTATGTACAGGTATCCGAGCTTGATGACCGATATCATGACGATACTGAGAAAGATGATTTCTATCCTGTACTTATGATATACTACCCAGTGAAGTTTCATCGACTTGATTTCCTGTGATCTCGAGAGTGTTCGAACCTTATCTGGCTTGCTATAGAAAAATTCTCAGAAAAACAAATATGGTCACATAGTGAGAGCTTCTCTCAGATTTTTCAGAAAAAAGATTTCCCGAAAAAATTTATCACCTCACTTACATAGTATGCACTCCCTCCTCCTTATCACCTCCATTCTCGTCATCGGATTTACCTCACTCGTGAGTGTCCCGGGTTCACCCTACCTCATCGGAGGGATGACTCAGGCGGATATCTCGAATATGTTCGCGACAGCCATCACTCCTGCTGGGATTACTTTCGCTATATGGTCCCTCATCTATCTCACATGGATCATCGCAGGTATATATATTGCATTTTTCAGTAAGAAGAAGCCAAACCCCCCTACCCCCCTTCACAGGGGGGCTATCGGAGCATTTTCCTCCGCGATCGCACTCACTGCCCTCTGGCTTATCCCTTGGGGGAATATCTGGATCGGGACGGCGCTCATCGTGATGCTCACGATCCTCTGACTCCTCGGATATGTATTTTCTCATACACGTCAGGTACAGAGTATCCTCCGATCGAGTATCGAAATCACTTTTGCATGGATTATCATGGCGACAGCACTCAATATCACGGTATGGATTCGTTCCCTCGGATCTACTTTCGGAGCCCCTGGAGATATCTATTATGCAGTATTTTCTCTCGGCGCTCTCCTCATATGAGTTGCATGGCTCCAGTGTCGCTACCGAGCCTATATCATCTCACTCGTCTTCCTCTGGACACTTCTCGGTGTATGGATCGCTCATCCAGAGATCGAGGAGCGCGTAGCAGTTATCATATATGCTCTCGTGACTCTCGTGAATATGGGGTACTGTTACTCCAAAAAGAAATAGAGAAATTGCTTTTTTTAGTATTTTCTCTAAAATTCTCGCGTTCACGTCTTTCGAAGACTCCAACATTCTAACATTCTAACATTCGAAAATATGGATTTCAAACAAGCACAAGAGCTCATGAAGCTCCAACAACAGGCTCAAAAAATACAGGAAGAGCTCTCGAATACGCATATCGAGGCAGAGGTCGATGGTGTCATCGTCACGATCGATGGTCAGCTCAAGGTCGTCACGACTGTGATCGAGGATAGCTCTATAATGAAGGATCAAGAAAGACTCCAGAAGGCCTTCACCGAAGCAGTAAATAAAGGAATGAAAAAAGCGCAAGAGATCGCAGCTGATCGTATGAAGGGAGTTATGAGTTCTATGGGACTGAATCTCCCTGGTATGTAGTTAAAAATACTGAAAAACGTCGAACTTCATTGTCAGAAAAATTATTTTCTTAGTCATTTACAGAATAGTAAACTCTTATCGAAAAAATTTTTCTTCCTCGAATTTCTTGTTTTTGAGTATTTTAGTCCTATGTCATCGCGAGCGAGCGAAGCGTGGCGATCCAGAAAAATTAATAAGAATCCTTTATTATAGCTGGATTGCTTCACAAATTCGCAATGACTCAATATTTCATCTTCTGTAACCCTACTCTCTTTCTTATGCAAAACCCTCAAATCAAACTCTCCACCAATTTCGGTGATATCACTCTCGAACTCTATCCAGAACATGCCCCGAAAACGGTCGAGAACTTCATCGGACTCGCGAAGTCATGATACTATGATGGAGTGATATTTCACCGGGTGATCCGAGACTTCATGATCCAGGGATGAGATCCGACGGGAACCGGTAGAGGAGGGAAATCTCTCTGGCATCGTTCCTTCGAAGATGAGTTCACGAGTGAGCTCACGCATGAGCGTGGGATGCTCTCCATGGCAAACGCTGGCCGTAATACCAATGGTTCCCAGTTCTTCATCGTGACGACTCCAGATGCGAGCTTCCTCGATCGCAAACATACACTCTTCGGTCGGGTGATCGAAGGGATGGAAGTCGTCGATCAGATCGAAGCACTTCCCGTGGATGGGAATGATCGACCCAAGATGGATGCGAAGATAGAAAATGCAACAATGATAGGTGAATAAAAAAATAGTTACTAGGAAGCAGATATCAGAGTACATTATATTCTTCATCTTTCACTATCCTGTCATTCCGGCGTTATGCCGGAATCTTTTTTTCTGTCTTTCTGAATGAAGTGAAGGATCTGTATAGTCCAATAAAAATTTCAGAAACTAAAAAATAAATTTGACAAATACTAGAGAGAGAGAGTAATATTTGAGAGTTAATTTCGTAACTTTTAAATATATGTCTCTCAATATATCTACTGGAGAAGATGAATATAAAATAAACTCAAAATGAGAATCAATTCGTGGGAAAAGACGTCAACAGTCGATGAATGCAAAGAGAAGAAATCTCAATGCGCAACCCGAGCCAAATATTTATGAAAAGGAAATTATTCTGTCATCACCTATTATCAAGAATATTAAGATTCTTCTTGATAAGCTAAATTTAATCATAAGCATGGGTTGAAATAATAAGAATGAGCTACCTTTTGATTATATCCGTGAGTTCATGTCTCGACCGAGAGTTTGAGCTCATATTCTCGTAGATTGAGATTTATATGAGATTGTAAGACTACCAGTTTATCCAGAATGATCAGTTACGGTGAGGAAGATAGATTGTTAAGTCCAAACACATCCTTTCACTAAAATAGAAAAAGTGGGTATACTGAATTCGCTAAAAATATCAGTACTTAACCCACTTTTTCTATGCCAA
>JAYUQR010000126.1:0-7645 GCA_043756665.1 Candidatus Altimarinota bacterium
GAGATGCGAGTATCGCTGTGAGGGTCACGAGTGACACTCATTTCCGAGAAAAAAAAGATTGTTCCATAGAATAATGGTAAAGTGTAAAGGATATGAACATACATACTATCAATAGAGTATACCAGAATAATGCCTCTCTAGTAGACTATGAGAATATTGAGTGGGTGAGATGATCTCCTCAGATATTCATATAGCTGTGACTAAAAAGGTCAAAAAAACAGTACAAATTTGACTAAAGGAGTATACCCCCCCCCCGATTGTCAAATTTATTTTTTCAGATACACGCCGGAATTCTGCTAATTCGCACACAAAACTTAAGAAGGGCCGTTACATATATAGATAATGCTCTCTGAGACATGTTTTAGTCCTATAATCTTAGTATTCCAAATATTGCGAGATCGAGTAATCACCTAGAATGATATTTTTGAGTATTGGCTGATGAATAAATCAAAGAACATAAGTGACTCAGCCCAAGAAGATTAGAGGCTTTTATAGCACTTTGGATCACTTTTAGGAACCAAAAGTAGCACACTATTTTTTCTATTTCAGAGTATTTTTCTTTTTCTGTTCGACTTTCTCGGATTTTTTTATAGAATTTCAGAAAATAATTACTGTAGTATGGTTGATCTATTTATCCAGTGGATACAAAAAAAATATCCCTCCATAATTTTACCCCCTCCATTGCTGAAGGGGGCGTTGCGACTGATGTCGATTTGTAGGGGCATTCTATCATTTTTCACACTGAAAGCAAATTTTTTATGCTAGCATTTACTGACATACTCGCATCGCTGAATAATCGCCAGCTCGAAGCCGTCGAGACGATCTACTGACCGGTCCTCGTGATCGCCTGACCAGGAAGTGGGAAGACTCAGCTCCTCGCAGCAAGAATAGCGAATATCCTCCGTACGACAGACTACCTCCCCTCCAATATCCTCTGTCTCACGTTCACAGAGAATGCTGCGAAAAATATGCGAGAGCGTCTTGCTTCGATGATCGGACAAGATGCCTATCGAGTCGCAATCCATACATTTCATAGCTTCGGAAGTGAAGTATTGAATCGATTTCGCTACCTGACGAAAGAATACAATGATGCAATGCCTGTCGATACGATCGAATCATCTCGAATACTTGATACTCTCCTCGAGAAGCTTCCCTGGGACTCTCCGTATAAACCAGGATTTCGAGCGAGTGATACGATCAAAGAAGTGAGATGAACTATAGATAATCTCAAAAAATGAGGAGTCACTCCGAGTTATTATCGAGCACTCCTCGAGCTGAATAAGCATGCGATAGAGAAGATCAACCCCCTCATAACAGAGTACTGGCAAGAGATCGATACTCTCGGACAAAAAAAAGAGGACAAAGTAAAAAAAATTGCTCTCTTCGAAGAATTTACAAATATAGTTCGACAATTGTCCGAATCAGTGAAAAACATTTGAAACTACGAACGATTTGAGACACTTATCATCCGAAGTCTCGATGATGCATGGGAAGGATATAGTGGAGATGGAACGACGAAGTTCCTCGGATCATGGAGGGATGCTTGGACCGCGAAAAACTATAAGTGAATCAGAGAACTTAAGGAGACTGGTAAGCTCGCTAAACAAGAAGCCCTTGCGGGTATATTCGAAGCATATCAACAAATACTCAAAGAACGAGGACTCATCGACTTCTCCGATATGATCCTCGAGGCGATCGCACTCATAGAATCCAATGAGATCGTCCGTATGAGTCTTGCTGAGCAATACCAATTCATCATGATCGATGAATTCCAGGATACCAATGAGGCACAGATGCGACTTATCAATGGGATACTCTCCGTCAATACCGAGAATCCCAATATCTTCGCGGTATGAGATGACGATCAGTCGATCTATAAATTCCAGTGAGCTAATACCAAAAATATCCGTGATTTTCACGACACCTACGCTGATACTCGACTCATCATACTGGAACAAAACTATCGATCGGCAAAAGAGATAATCACTCAAAGTCGTACAGTTATCAAATCAGAATTGAACGATATAGGAAATATTTTCGAATGAGCGGTAAAAAAATTCGAATCTGTGCATGGAGAATGATGAAATATTACTAAGAAAAAATTCCAAAATGAGCTCGAAGAATTTGCTTGGATTATCGATGATATATCAGAGAAAATCAAAAATGGAACGAATCCGAATGAAATCGCCGTCATCGCCAAGAAAAATAAAACCCTCGAAATAATCGCTAAATGACTTCTCGAGAAAGGAATATGAGTGAACTTGTCCAAAAATGAATCCATATTCGATAATGATCTCATCATCCTTATCCTCAATATCCTCAAGCTTCTCTCTTCTCTCGAATGATCGTACCAACATGAAGACAAAGAACTCCTCATCAGTGTTCTTTCTCATCCTTGTTTCGCAATCCATCGACTTACTCTCTGGGAAGTATCGAAATCGATCTACCATGCACGAAAAGAGACGACTCGATCCTGGATCGAGACTCTTTCCACCCATGAAGATACGTCACTGAGAAATATAGCCAATTTCTTCAAGGAGCTCTCTCTGCGCGCCTACACTGAGCGACTCGAAGATATCATCGACTCTATCACTGGAGCCAATCAGCTCTCACTGCCCGATGACTATGATGAGAAGTGAAGTACGAATCCTCTCCAGATCGATATGTTCTCTGAGAGAGTTGATTTTGTCTCTCCCCTCTATTCTTACTATTTCGGACAATTATTAAACAATAATTGATCATACACTCGGAGTTCTACGATCCCTCAAAAACAAGAAGTTCGAGGCGGAAAAATTCTTTCGAAAGGAGTTTACTCGGATGTAAGCGACTGAGAAAAACATTTTTCGAACGATGAAATTCGAAGTTTTTCAGGGATCTCGATACTCTATGCTCGGCATCTCGCGAATATGAGATCATTCATCGAGTGAGTGCGAAGCTATAAAAATGGGAAGAACTTCCTCTCACTCTCGCATGCTGTAGAGCTCCTCAGCCTGATCGAGAAGTACGATCTCGATATCGAGGTATCTCACGTCATCGGAGATGAGAAAAATACAGTCAATCTTATCACCGTCTATAAAGCAAAATGACTCGAGTGGTCACACGTCTATGTCCCGTGTGTTACTCAGAGTGAATATCGCATGGGTAAATTCGGTGGATCTCCCCTGCCGAAAAATCTCCCTCTAGAGGCAGAAAAAGACAATGATGAAGATATCGAGCGGCTTATCTACACAGCATTTACTCGGGCAAAAGATAGCCTCACGGTGACGTATTCGAGTGAAAGTATGAGTGAGAAATCTCTCGAACCTCTTTCTTGTATCGAAGTGGAGACTGAAGACTGGGATGAAGTCACGACGGTAGCTCTCACGAGCCTCACAGCAACGCTCGAGGTGGAGAAACGAGAACTCTTTGCCCTTCCCTATCTCGGTGAGGAACGAGAATTCCTCCAGGATCGCATCGAGAAACTCTTTGTCATGAATGCGACCGCACTTCAGAACTTCCTGAATGTCGCTGATGCAGGTCCAGAATACTTCGTCGCGAATACCCTCCTACGCTTCCCTCAAGCGAAAAACATCGCGGCATCATATGGATCTGCTATCCATACAGCACTCGAAGATTTTTTCTCTGACCATATGCAAAAATGAACATTTATGAAATCATTATTGTTCGAATCATTCGAAAAGAGTCTCAAAAGAGAAGGATTCGATCAGAAAACAGAGTCGACCTATCTCGAACGTGGTCGAGACAATCTCGAAGCGCTCTATAGTGAAATCGTCGGGCAAACCTATGGTGAACTCTTCCTCGAGTATGACTTCCGAGCCGCTCATGGTGGAGTATTCTTAGTTCCTGACGAGGGATCGTCTTTTTCCCGTCATCGCGAGGAGTGAAGCAAAGCGGAATGACGTGGCGATCCAAGTTCCTGGATTGCTTCGCAAGCTCGCAATGACTGAGTCAATACTGAGAGCACCCAGCCCACCGCCCCACCAACCCACCAACCTACTATCTCTATCCAACTCACGGGAAAGATCGACCGTATCGAGCGCCTTCCCGATGATACCCTCATCATCACTGACTACAAAACAGGTTCAGGATTCGACTCGTTCGACGGCCGAGGAGCTGAGTACGAGAAGATCAAACAGTGGAAATACCGTCTCCAGCTCACATTCTATGCGATCCTCTTCGAGCTCTCCCCTCGCTGGCGGATTTTCCAGAAGCGACAATTCGAGCTCTTCTTCGTCGAGAAAAACCGTGATGAAGACCGATTCCATCGCATTACGGAGTATATCCAGCAGGGCGAAATCGAACGAACCAAGAAGCTCATCATCGCCGTGACGAACAAGATCCAAATCCTCGACTTTCCTGATATTTCGAAGTATCCGAAAACCCTGGAAGGAATACGGATGTTTGAGGAAGAATTATTAAAAAATAATTTCTAAAAAATTTATGGAAAACTTTGATTCACAAAAAATAAAATTCGCAAACTATCAAAAAGATTGGAAAAAAATACTCTATAAATGGCTCAATACTGAGGAATTAATAAAGGCATATTGAGGTAATACTTCTATGAAAAATATAGAATCATTTTATGGTTCTAGAATAACTTGAGAAGATGATGTTTACTGATTTTTTATACTTTATTGAGTCAATCCCATATGATACATTCAGATGCATAAATTAATTGACTCTAATGAAACAAATTGACTCAGTCTAACAAATTAATCCATAGACTATTTTATATGAGAGCCTGAGTACAAAACCATAGACATAGAGCCAATAATGATCAAGAAATTTTTACGTGAAGTATATTTTAATTCCCTACAGGTTAAATATTGCTCTATAATAGTGTATTTAGATGATATTAATGGACATCGAGTTTATACTGGTGCATGATTTAAGGAATATGAAATAATTAAAGACGATCAAAATAATCCAGTCGCAAATGTATTTGTCGTTACACAATCTAATAATTTTTAAGTTTTACGAAAAATTTTATCGTAATTCGTAATTGACTCATTCATAATTATAATACTACCTCTTTCTGAAATACCACCAGATCAGTCCAAACACTGCACCACTTGCGTGCCCGACGAGACTGATATTGCCGGTGAATCCGATAATAATGTTTACCACGAGCCAGAAGAGGAGCTGATTCGCCATCGGATGTCGCGTCGTATGGAGATCGATCCAGAGATAGGCGAGGAGAGCATTACAGAATCCTGATATCCCGATCGTGAGAACATTTGGTGCGAGGAACCAGAGAGCGATCGCAACGAAAAATGTATTCACGAGGAAAAACATCTGAAATCGATCTTTCGACATGCGACGCTCAACCTCTGGTCCGATCTGATAGAGAAAAAATGCATTCAAAAGTATATGGAGGATATCTCCATGGAGAAACTGGTAGAGGAGTATCTGACCAGTGAGCATAATGATACCATCTCATGCAAGCGAAATCCGATGCAGTCAAAAGAGACTAATAATACTTGGAATCATAAATCCGAGAAGTGAAACTATCACAGCAATGAGGATGAGTGCATGAGAAAAATATTCTCTCGGATAGAATGGAAGAGATGAACGTGGATGGTATGTGCGCATAAAATAGAGAGATTGAGTGAGAATTTGATTCTAGAGATTTCTTGAAAAAATACAAATTCACACACTTTTTTCATTCCAGGCTTGAGAAGGTGAATCTTGCAAAACAGAAGAGAATCGTACCCAGAATCTAGCAGAAACACTAGATTCCTGCCTACGCAGGAATGACAAAAAAAGAAAACCAGACTATCTGATTTTCTTTATGAGTTTTATTCGTGGGATTATTTCCTGAGTCCGAGTTTTTCGATGAGTACTATATAGCGAGATTCTTCTTTCTTTTTCAGGTAATCGAGGAGTTTACGACGTTTTGCTACCATCATGACGATACCGCGACGTGAATGATTATCTTGTTTGTGAATCTCGAGGTGATTCTTCAGAGACTCGATACGAGCTGTGAGGATAGCAACCTGAACTTCTGGGGAACCAGTGTCACCCTTGTGAGTAGCATACCCTTCCATGAGGGCCTTTTTTTCCTTGTGATCCATATTGTAGGAGTTACAGTATTTTCATATAAAAATGTGCCAAACCCGAAAATACACGAGTAAGACTCATTTATTATATAGAAACACTCTGGGAAATCAAATATAACTCTTCTCTCATACAAGAAGTCGTTGAAAGGGGTATCGGATTCTCATGCAAGAAGTCGTTGAAATAACTGATTTGTTCGTCGAGATCCGTATAAATATGCCGTTTGTATTTCAGTTGTAGGTGTATACTCACACCCTATGACTTTTATGTACAATGACTCACATCTGATCACTCCTTGTGATCTCCAGACATTCCTTGCGAATCCACTGATGGTAGATATTTTGGTATCATGAAACATGAAGGAACGAGCAAATTGGATATTTGATCGACTCATTCGTTTCAAGTATATCGTTCTCTCAAAACGAGATAAAGGAATAGTGCTCCAGTATCTTGGAAAGCTTTCGTGACTTACGAAGCGACAAATAGATCGACATGTACGGGCATATAAAGCATGAAAAAGAATATCTGAGTCATATAAACGTGAGAAATTTAGAGAGAAATATACGACATCTGACATCGATCTTCTCTCTGAAGTAGACAGGGCCACGGGAAGACTCTCCGGAAGTCTGACCATCGCTCTCATGCAAGCAGAATACAGGAGTGGAGATATACGGTTTGTACGTATGAAAGATATCTCAGTAGCCTGACTCTACCGTCAGAGATGAGCTCAACAATACATAGAGAAGCATCTGTCCATCAGCAAAACCAAGAGCATCAAGGTTCCTATCGGAAAGCGTATGAAGCCAAAACCACAATGAATTCCTGGATTCATTCGAGTCGACACCGTGCACCAAGGAGATCTCCGCATTGAATGAGTCGAATGAACGGAATACCATAAATGAGTCTACCATGTGAATCTGGTAGACGAAGTAACTCAGTGGGAAATAGTACTCGCAGTAGAGGAAATATCCGAACGATTTCTTCTTCCTATTCTTGAGGAAGCTATCCAATTATTTCCTTTTGAAATCAAGAACTTTCATTCAGATAATGGAAGTGAGTATATCAACTATACGGTTGCAAGACTCCTTGAGAAGCTCAGAATATCTCAAACCAAGAGTCGACCCAGAAAAAGCACAGATAATGGACTCGTGGAATGAAAAAATGGAGCGATCATCCGTAAGGAATTTGGTCACTGGCATATTCCAGGAGTATTTGCACCAAGGATAAATCGGTTCTACAGGGAATACCTCATTCCATATATAAACTTTGCTCGTCCTTGTCATTTTCCTGTGAAAACCCATGATTCCAAAACAGGAAAGATTCTCATCAGATATCCACTCATAGAGTGTAAAACACCCTATGAAAAACTTCTCTCCCTAGATAACTGGACATCCTATCTCAATTCATCAGTATCTAAAGATATACTTCAGAATTTCGCTATAGAAAAAAGTCCACTTCAGAGAGCGAAAGAAAAAAAAGAAGCCCGAGATGAGCTTCTAAAAATTGTATTACCGAGGTTTCCGAATACACTTGAATCTACTACACCTGAAAACAGTGATTTCAACGACCTCTTCGGATGAGAATAGAC
>JAYUQR010000127.1:0-21981 GCA_043756665.1 Candidatus Altimarinota bacterium
CTATCGGCGATCACGCGCCCCTCCCTCATGAAACGTCCACGATCGACTTCCCTGTTTTCCGACAAACATTTCGAGCTGTCACTGGATTTTTGCTGGACAGTGCTTATTGGGACAAAAAATCGCCACTTTTCCCTCATCCTGCTCGAGCTGAGTCGAACAGATAGGACAGTGTTCTGGAGGAAAGATTACCTTCTCCGATCCATCGCGAACCTCAGTGATCACAGAGACTATCTCGGGTATAACCTCCCCCGCTCGCATTATGAAGACCGAGTCCCCTTCTCTCACTCACTTCTTCGCGAGTTCATCATAGTTATGCAGTGTGGCTCGTCTGACGATGACACCACTCACATTTACCCCTTCGAGATTCGCCACTGGCGTCACTGTCCCCGTTCTTCAGACTGAGTGTTCGATCGAGAGGACTTTCGTCCTCACTTGCTTGGCTGGGAACTTATAGGCGATCGCATAGCGAGGATGGTGTTCTGTCCGACCGAGTGGATCCCAGAGAGTCATATCATCGAGCTTCAGGACCATACCGTCGATGTCGAAATCGAAACTAAAGCTCCTTTCTGAAAGGAGCTGGCGCGAAGCGACTGAGGATTTTTTCCCTTGATCCATATAGAAATCTGTCACCTCTGATAACATCTGGCAAAGCGCATCTATTCCATCAATATTCTTAAATTCAAAATCTACCCGTTCAAATCCCCATGAAGCAAGGATATCCATCAGTGCTCAATAATTGTGAATTGTGAATTGTGAATTGTGAATTCTTTCCTGCTCAATCTGTGGAATACTATAAGCGAAAAACTGGAGATTTCGACTCCGAGTCACGAGTGGATCGAGCTGACGAAGTGATCCTGATGCTGCATTTCGAGGGTTCGCAAAAAGTTTTTCTCCTGCATCGAGTCGCTGCGTATTTATACGATTAAACTCAGTACGACTCATCATCACCTCTCCACGGATTTCCATCCGTTCGACTTTCTTCAGGATATTGATTTCCTTCGGAATGTTCGCAATCTCGAATGTGGTCAGTGTCACATCCTCCCCTTCCACACCACTTCCTCGAGTGACCGCTTGTTTCAATATACCAAATTCATAGATCACCGCAAGTCCCAGTCCATCATATTTCGGTTGGATATAAAAGACCTCACCCCAACCCTCTCCTAAAGGAGAGGGAGTAGTTGTACAATTCCCCTTCTCTGAAGGAGAAGGGGCTAGGGGATGAGGTGTTTTGATTAGTATTCGTCGCATTCGCTCATTCCACTCTCTCACGTCATCGACACTGTAGGTATTATCGAGTGAGATCATCGGATAGAGATGCTTCACTTTCTGGAATTGTTCACTCGCTACGATGGCGAGCCGCGCCGTCGGTGAACTCTCATCGAGCATATCATGATCAGCCTCGAGACGAGCGAGCGCATGAAGAAGCTGATCATACTCAGTATCCGAAATAATTGGCGATTCTCTCTCCCAATATAGTCTATTGTGTTCACGGATGACTTCACGGAATGTGATAATATCACCCTTTTTCAGGTTATGAGGCCGTGAGAGATAGTCATTGGAAATGGAGATGAGTTCAGATTGATGCATAGTGGTGATTGTATGAAAAAATTCCTGAAAGTGAAAAACTTGTAAAAAGAAAATATACAGTACAATAATCTCGTTATATTTTACTATTCAACTAATTATATGTGAGTTTTGCCAACATCATATAGCATTCAATGTCCAGTAAGCGTGAGTGTGGAAAAATTAGTCGAATGAGCAGAGTACGGAATACGAGATATTATCACTCGATATGATATAGCTACTAAGTGATTTGAAGATATACCTGAGATGATATTAGCAAACCTTGCTAGAGAAATAGAAATAATTTCAAGGACCGATAAAGGATCAATACTAGAAGTACGATATTGACTCCACTGACCAGAAACAATATCTGGAAAAATAAAAAATAGTACTTATTGGATAGTGCTCGATATAAATACACTAGAAACAAAACAAGTCCCAAAATAACTAAAAATAATCGTCAGTAATTCTTTTGCATTTCTCTCGTAATCATATAGCTTTGGCTATATGAAAAGTTTGGATCTACAGATTATATGAAATATTCTAGATTTGAATTTGCTTTCTCCTCCTTCATCCATATAATTTTCCCGTTTTATTCTGGATTTTATTTTCTAGAAGATTCTACGATCCCAACACTCTAACCCACTACCAACATGCAATCCACAGTCACCCGCAAGAATAGTTATCTCCTCTCCGTCACGATCAAGGAATCTGGTGTGGAGCTCGAAAAGGCGAAAAAATCTGTTATCGAAAAAATCAGATCTGAAGGCAAAGTGAAGGGATTTAAGCAGGGATCGAATATCCCTGATCATGTAATCATACGAGAATATGGTGAGACGATGATCGAACAACAGGCGCTCGACCTCGTCGTCGAGAAGATCTACCCGAAGATGCTCAGGAAGGAGAATATCCTCCCGATTGCTCAGGGTCATATCACTGAGGTAAAGAGTACCGATCCCATCGAACTCACTCTCGAAATCGAGACTCTCCCAGAGATCGAGATCGATGAGAAGAATATGAACAAAATAAAGATCAAAAAAACTCATTTTAGTGTCGAGGAGTCCGATATCGATATGGAGATCGATGCGATACGAGCACGATTCACTCACTTTCATGATGCTGGATCTCATAGTGAAGATGGTGCAGATACATCACACCTCACGGTCGAGAAAGGAGACCGTGTAACGATCTCAGCACAGGGATATGACAAGAAGTGAGGTGAAGCTATCGGGGGAACTCGTGTCCCGAACTATCCACTCGTGATCGGATCAGGATCATTTATCCCAGGATTCGAGGAGCATCTTATCGGAGCAAAAGTCTGAGATGAGGTAGCTTTCGATATCACTTTTCCGAAGGACTATCACAGTGATGATTTCCAGGGACGCAAGGTACACTTCATAGCCAATATCGAAAAGCTCGAGAAACCTCATACTCAGGAGTTCACTCCGGAATTTATCGAAAAACTCCGTGGAAAGAAAACTGACCTCGCAGGACTCAGAGAAATACTACGAAATGAAATTTCAACAAAACGTGAGAATGATGCTCGAGCCAAGGATGAGGATGCTCTCATGCAGAAGATGCTCGAAGTAGCGACATTCGAAGTCGGACCAGAGCTCCTCGCGAATGAAGTGAACCAACTCTTCCGAGAGCATACAGCCAATCTCGAACAGCAAGGATACAATATGAAAATGTATCTCGATCACCTTAAAAAATCAGAGGAAGGCTATAAGGATGAGACCGTAAAACCTGAGGCAGAACGTCGACTCAAGGCCGAGCTCCTCCTACGGAAAATCCGCGAGATGAAGGCTATCGAGGCAAGTGATGAAGAGATCCGTTTAGAGGTCGAGAAGGTTATCGCACAGTATGAGAATGAGTCAGTCGTCACTCGTCTCCGTGAGAAGCTCGTTCCAGGTGATGCCTACTATGAAGATATCAAAAGCCGTCTCGCATATAGAAAGGTGGTAGATACGTTCTTTGAATAAGAGTCTTTCAAAAAAACCTTCTCTTGATTTAACAAGAGAAGGTTTTTATTATAAAATCTAAGACTTTTGGTCATCAGCAAAGAGTCAATGAAACTTTGCTTTATCTCGACTAAAGATAGCAGCTTGTAAAATATCTCGTTCACCCTTTATGAAAGAATTCGCATTCCTTTTTCTCGTGAAATACTCAATCAATCAATTAGTATCTCCTGAATAATAAAGTGATGCTATATGTCGCATTGCCCCTATAAGCACTATAGATTGATCAAGCTCAAAGATCTTTTGTGAAGAAAGATAGGTATCAATACTAAACAACTCTTTTCACATAAAAACTTTTAGCGCATCTTCTAAATCAAAATATTCATCACTTTCATTCCTTAACATTCGGAGTGATGAAAAAGACGATACGCGAGGATATCTCCTCTCTGGCCTCTCTATTCAATCACTCGTAATCACACCTTCATGTTCTGACGGAGGAAAAAGCGCAGTTAGTAGTGTTTGAAACTTTGAAACAACTTTCGGAGCTTGTTCTGGGGAGGCTCAAGTTGTCAATGTTTCTCAAGGTCAAGTAGCATTAAGATCTCACATAAATTCAAATTTAAGAAAGTAATTAGTTGGATATTAGCACTCTCTCTCATTTGTCAAAACATTTTTCACTAAATACTATTTTAGTCAATATATTCACCATTTTTTCACTGGATGAGATTTGATAAAGTGTATTTCTTTCGTATAATTACGCGGATTTTTCGGGTATATTTACATACTCCCTGCCCATTGATCTGTACAGAAAAAATCAGGATCTCATAATTATCGATACACACTTTGGATCGTAATATAATTTATAATTCATAATTCATCATTGTTCATGCTCTCCCTCATTGCTAAAATATTCGGTGACCCGTCAGAAAAACGTATCAAGAAGTATCAGAAAGATCTCGACGCTATAAAATCATATGAAACTCGATTCCAGACAGAAATACAGACGATCGAAGAAGTCCAAGCAAAAACGCATGCACTCCAATCGCTTTTCAACTGACTCGATATCGAAAATGGAGATGATCGGATAAAAATCCGTGAGATTCTCGATTCTATCAAGCATGAAGCACTTGCTCTCCACAGAAGAGCGAGTACTCTCATCTATGGGAAAGAATTCGACTTTGGGAATGAGAAAAAGCTCACCTGGAATATGATCCCCTACGATGTACAGCTGATCGGAGCCCTCACGCTCCATGATGGAAATATCGCCGAGATGCGCACTGGTGAAGGAAAAACCCTCGTAGCAACGATAGCAGCATACCTCAATGCCCTCGTCGGGACTCCTGTCCATATTGTAACAGTGAATGACTATCTTGCTCGTCGTGATGCCATGGAGATGTCGATCATCTATGGAACTCTGGGTCTCACAACATGAGTGATCACCCATGGTCAGAGTTTCGAACAGAAAAAAAACTCCTATAACTGCGACATCGTCTATGCAACCAATAATGAGCTCGGATTCGACTATCTCCGTGACAATATGGCAATCAATAAAGAACGCCGAGTCATGGGGAAAAAATGGTTTGCGATCGTCGATGAAGTGGATTCGATTCTCGTCGATGAGGCCCGTACACCACTCATCATCTCAGCTCCAGACTCAGAACCTACGACAAAATACGCTCGATTCGCAGCATTTGCTCGTTCACTCACTCATGAGGTTGACTACAAAATCGATGAGAAACAAAAAACTGCAACCCTCACAGAAGATGGGATCAAGAAAGTAGAGTCATTTCTCGGGGTCGAGAATATCTATGTCAGTCAGCATTTCAATGATATCCATCATGTAGAAAACGCCCTAAAGGCAGGTGCCGTATACAAAAAAGATGTCGACTATCTCGTACGAAATAATGAAATACTCATCATCGATGAACATACTGGACGCGTATTGCCAGGAAGACGGTATTCTGATGGACTCCATCAGGCTATTGAGGCGAAAGAAGATGTGACTATACAGCAAGAATCACGAACACTCGCAAGTGTGACCTTTCAGAACTATTTCAGGCTGTATCCAAAACTCTCTGGAATGACGGGAACTGCGAAAACCGAAGAAGAAGAATTCTACAAAATCTATCATCTCGAAGTTATCTCAATCCCGACGAATAAACCGATCAAACGTATCGATCGGGGTGACCTTCTCTTCAAAACTGAGAAGGGCAAATATGCCTATGTCGTGAAGCTTATAAAGGCACTTCATGAGAAGTGACAGCCGATTCTCGTCGGAACGGTTTCTGTGGCAAAGAGCGAATACCTGGCATCCCTTCTCGAAAAGGAATGAGTTCCGCACGAAGTTCTCAATGCAAAGCAAGATGCCCGAGAAGCTGAGATCATCGCAGCAGCCGGTCACTATGGATCTGTCACAATAGCGACGAATATGGCAGGACGAGGAACAGATATCAAGATAGACGAACGAGTACGGACACTCAGCGGAACGGTGAAGATCGTCGGAACTGCAGGAACACAGGAATATCCACTCGGAGGACTCTTTGTCCTCGGAACCGAGAAGCATGAGACTCGACGCATCGATAACCAGCTCCGTGGTCGCTCTGGTCGCCAGGGAGATCCAGGTCTTTCCCAATTCATGCTCTCACCACAGGATGATATTATGCGAATATTTGGCGGAAATAAACTCTTCGCGATCCTCGCGAGTTTCGAATCTCATCCCGAATGAGATCCCCTTATCGAGAGCAATATGCTCATGAAAAATATCACCACGATACAGAAACAAGTAGAAGGAAGGAATTTCGATATACGAAAACACATTCTCGAATACGACGATGTACTCAATCATCACCGCCTCGCAATCTATGCTCGTAGGCACAGGATCCTCGAATGATCAGATATCCATAGTGAGATCCTCGATATGCTCGAAACGGAAGTATCTCGAATAGTCTCTATGGCACAAGGAGAAGATACTGAGGTTTCCCTTGAGAGTCTCACACATGTAATCGATGGACTCAATACCTTCGAGGAATCTGAAGGGCTTTCGACAGATGACTTTCAGGGACTCGAAAATTTTTCACAGGTAACAGAACGAGCATTTTCACTCCTCTCAGGAAAGATTGAAATACTCAGAAATACAGGTACAGAAGATGAATTTGCAGAATTCGAGAGACGACTCACGCTCGCAGCGATCGATGAGCTTTGGATGGTACATATAGATAGCATGGCACACCTTCGAGAAGAAGTAGCATTCGAATGATATGCTCAAAAGAATCCGCTCGTTATATACAAAGAAAAAGCATACGATAAATTCGTAACACTCATCGAAACGATAGGACTTAGGGTAACAAAGTGACTCCTTACAGCAAAACCTCGAGAAGGAATTGAGGGGGTGAATCTCGAAGAAACGCTTTTATCGAAGTATGCAGAATCTGGAGAGGCAACATTCGATAAATGAACTACGAATTTCATCTCGAATATCAAAGAGAATGAATACGATGGAACAAAGGAAATCGAAGGAATCCGTATTATCCAGGCAAATAATGAAAAGAAAACAGAATTCGTATGAATCGGTCGAAATGATACGTGTCCATGTTGAAGCGGGAAGAAATACAAGCAGTGTCATGGTAAATAAGTAAAATTATATTTTTCATACATTTTATACATAATCAAAAAATATGTCAGAAACATCCGAAGTATTCGAAACAATAGAGCTCGATGAGTGAAATAGAACAGCCAAAGAAATAATATCTTTCTTTCGGGATCTTGTAGTGATATTGTTGATTGTGTTATTTATTCGCATGTTTCTGGTAACGCCCTTCAGAATAAATGGAAGCTCTATGGAAACGAGTTACCATGATAAGGAATATATTCTCGTCGATAAATTTTCGTATCTGAACCTCCCAGTATCATATGGGGGGAGTTCATCAGGTGAGAATATCGCCGTGAGAATCGAGAAATGACTCCTGTCAGCTATCCCTGTTCATATATGAGACCCGAAAAGATGAGATGTGGTCGTGATTACACCTCATGTTGATAAGGATAGGGAATACTATATAAAACGAGTAATCGGACTCCCTGGAGATACTATCAAATTCGAAGATGGGAATGTTTTTATCAGAAAATCGACCGCTGTTTCCTGAGAATTCATCATGCTTGATGAAAAGTATCTTTCATCGTCAAATAAAGGAAATACACGTCTTCCCGACTCAGTGGATCAAAATATATTCAAAATCCCTGAATGATATTATTGGGTAATGGGTGATAATAGAAATAACTCTGCCGACTCACGGCAGTGTTTCCAGAACTGTTTTGGGAGCAGTGAGGTTGCTCATTTTATAAAAAGAAGCAATATTGTGGGGAAAGTTTTTCTAAATTTTTGATACTTTAATATTTTTGGCCCAACATGACTCATCCAATCAGGAAGATTAAGCTGGACCTATCCTCCTCGATTCCTGAGTCATCCACGAAGTGCCACCTATCCCGAGCTCCAATAAGTTATACAGACGTCTAATCGACTATTTTTCTATGTTTTATCTCATAGACAAGCCCCTTACTATGAGTAGTTTCGATGTCATTCGTCGACTACGGAAAATTCTCAATACAAAAAAAATGGGACATACAGGAACCCTCGACCCTTTAGCAAGTTGACTGATACTCATAGCAACAGAAAAAAGTACCAAGCTCATCCATGAACTCGAGAATGCAAAAAAAAGATACCGATTCACGGTAAAAATAGATGGAACAACAGATTCATTGGATCTATGAACACCTCTACGGCAGGTGGATACGTCTGGATATAGAACAAGGACTCTAGACGAACTCAGGGAATTTATCCTGAGTCAAACTTCCCAAATACCACCAAAATTTAGTGCTCTTCATATTGGTGGGAAACGTGCATATGATCTTGCTCGTGAAGGAATAGATTTCGAACTTCAGGAAAGAGCAATAGAGGTAGAAGGCGTCACTCTCGAAAACTCTCCTTCACCGATGGAGATAACACTGTCATTGACACTTTCATCGGGATGATACGTTCGATCCTTAGCACCCATAATAGCCTGATTTTTCGGTATAGATGGGTGATATATTTCTGAACTCCGACGTACCCATATATATTTATGAACCTGAGTAACACTCAGTCTGGATCAAGCAAATTCCTTGGAATCAATAATCCCAATACCATATGATAGGATATTTCCTACTATTCATACTATTCAGATATCATCATCACAGTATGTCGATATTATGAATTGAAAGGTTCTCTCTGGAGTAGAACCGCATCGACATTGAGCATGACGATATTTTCTTGACTTTGAAGGGAAATTTCTTTCCCTATGTTCATTCGATGGAGAAAAATATACCATCATCAGAAATGATATATAATCTTCACGAAAAATTTACATACATTCCTTGCTTTTCTAGGAAATACCAGTAGGCTTCTCATCAATGTTCAAATCCTCTTCTTACACACTCTATCTCGTTCTCTTTGCTGTCATTGTTTTTTTTCAGAGTATTTCATGATACGCGTCTGGAAGCGGAGAAACTGGATATTTCTTCACGAAAATAGATAAAACCTATAAAAAAATCGATGAGGAGAAAAAAAGTATTACGAATAGCGGTTTCATAAAGGAAAACGGTGAAAAAGAATCTTCGAGTTCAGGAAAGGTCAACGGAAATGAAATATCTCCAGATACCAAAGAAGTTATAAAAAAGGAGACTCCTTCCTCCACTCTCTCATGATTCGATACATCAATCGAGGATTTTTATTCGAAACTTGTTCTCGAAACATATAAATCACAACTCAAGAGAAATATTAAAGATCTCGATGTTACCCTCAAAAAAGTCTACCCTGAAGAGCCAGATCGTCTCGAGGCCTACAAAAAAATAAAAGAGACTTATGAAAATGTACAGGATAATATACAGGAAAAGAATATCCAAGATGGAGTTATCATTCTCAATAAAAAACAGATAAAAATATATGAAGAAAGTATCACCTATCTTATATGACTTCTCAATACTCGTATAATTTCTCTTAAAAAATAGAACTCTTGTTTGCAAAATGAGAGTTCTATTTATAATACAATTCTTATCAAACTTTTTCCATGCAAAACGAACTCATCCTCTGGAGTAAAAAAATACTCATAGCACTCCTTATTGGTGCGATAATCTACATTCTATATACTATCAAGTCCCTTATACTCGTGATCGTAATATCGGGATTTATCACGATTGTTATCAATCCTCTTGTCGATAGAGGAGAACAGCATCGTATACCTGGGTGGGTAACAGTCCTATGAGTCTATATTATCATATTTCTCCTCGGGAGTATCGTCATCGGAACTCTCATACCGATCGTGATAAATTATGTTACCGATACCGCGACTCTCGTCATCTCATGGGTCAATACAGCCCAGAAGACATACCTGTCTGAGGGTATTTCGGGATTTCATTTTCATCCCTATATAGAAAAAGTGATTCTGCTCGTTCTCGGAAAAGAAAACATAGAACATACGCTCGACATTATCAAGCAAAATGCCGGGAATATTCAGACCGTTATCACCACACAAATCAGTTCGATTACGAGTGGCTGACTCTCGATCGTAACAGCAGTATGATGAGCGGTCGCGAACTGGATACTCATCGCCATCATGTCATTCATGATGGTTCTCGAACGCAAGGCGATAGGAGGATTCATCTTATCATTCACTCCCCGAGAAATCGATACATACCTCCATAATCATTATCACCAGATCCAACATGTGACAACGGCATGGATGCGAGCTATGCTCATTCTCTCACTTTCCATATTTGCAATCACATATATCGGGCTTTTCACCCTTGAGGTGATATTTGGTTTCGATACGGAGAGAACCTTTACGCTTGCTGTTATCTGAGGGATTATGGAGTTTATTCCCTATATCTGACCCATCATCGCCCTCATACCAGCACTTATCATCGGTCTGGGAATCTCATGGAAAGTCGCCCTGATTATCACCCTCCTCTACATAGCGATCCAACAGATCGAGAATAACTTCCTCGTACCAAAAGTCATGAGTAAATCACTCGACCTCTCCCCTGTTCTTGTTTTCATCATGATGCTCGCATGAGGATTGATCGGTGGAATTCTCGGGATTATCCTCGCGATTCCCATCGCCTGAGTCGCACGAATATTCTACATGAGCTACCGGAATCGGCAGGATGTCGATCATCCAGTTACTGATGCACAGACATGAGGGCAAGAAAAATCATCACAGAGACGATCACCTTCAACTGACCGAGAGTGAAAGAAGAAAATTATTTGACAAATTGAGATTTAGAAATACTATCAAAATATATCTTCGAATATGCAAAAAATCCACAGCTCTACATTCTTTTATTTCTTCTTCTTTCAGGATCAACTGAAGGGGAGATTTATGGATTTTTAGAAAAATCCAAGAAATCATGCACCTCTCCTTCCGTGAAAACTGGAGGAGATTTTATTTTTTATATCACTATTATGTTAGTCTGAAGTTGGGGAAATAGCCCTACGATCTCTACTAAATTTACTTTACCTCTAGAAGAAGTTCGAGACTGAAGAGACCTTTTAAATGAGCTATCCAGAGTAATACCTAAGGAATGAGTAATGGGAAATTTATGGCTTGCTAAAAGGTCATATATTCGTACGAATTGGAAACGATCCGATTTTGTATCCTGTTACAATGAATTAGTAAGAGTAATCCTATCCGAAGGAGTCTTATCCCCTAGAAATCGGGAATTAATTGAAGTTATTTCACTAGAGATGCGAGAACTTAACACTAGAATGCCTTACCTAAAAATTAAAGAGATTCCTCTGTGATGGGTTTCACACAATGTATGAGTCACCAATATTATTGAAGGGAGAACAGTATATCATGGATGAATTCGGAATTTATCAAGGTGGAAATAATTAACTCTATATGAGCTTAAAGGTAAATAAAACAAAAGGATTTGGATTTTATCCAAATCCTGCTAAACTCAAGACAAAGAAAAAGACTCAACTATGCTAATCCAGACCAAGTGTTTTGGTGAAATGAAAAGTGTTGCGTTTCAGAATAGAATTCAAGACAAACCTATACCATCACCTGACTCTCTATCTCCATGAGTATCCGCTCGATAACTTGACGGTCACTCCATGGGATCGGTCATTTCTGCGTCATCTGAGTCGTCTCAGCACCCTTCCCTGCTGCGAGGAGTATATCCCCAGGCTGGAGCATCAGGAGAGCCGTACGGATAGCATCCTCACGATCAGGGATGATCCAGAATCCGTCACCTTCTTTTCGCTTGATCCCGACTGAGACATCGCGGATAATGGCAAGTGAGTCCTCTGTATAGGTATCATCATCGGTCAATATCACAACATCAGAGAGGATATCGACCATACGTCACATCTTCGGACGTTTTGTCTTATCTCTATCACCAGTAGCACCGAAGAGGGTGATGATTTTTCGAGTTCATTCGATCTTTCGGAGTGTTTCGAGGACACTCCGCAGAGATTCTTCTGTATGAGCGTAGTCGACAAATATTTTTGCACTCCTCAGGTTCGGGACCTCTTCGAGCCTCCCAGGGATTCCACCCATCGTCCTCATGGTTTCTTGGATACTTTTTACGTTCACTTTCTGAGACATGAGAACTGAGATAGCTGCGAGAATATTCATGATATTGAACTCTCACTGTAGTTTCGAATCGATATGAAAATGAGTCGACGCCATCCTGACATCGAATGAGAGTCCATTTTCCGAAAAAGATGTATTCTCAGCTCGAACCTGAGCCGTAGGTGAGAATCAGAAAGTATAAACCGTATCGAGAACGATTTCTTTCGAGAGAAAGTAGGAGGCATATTCAGAATCAATATTTACGATTCAGACCTTCCGAATATTTTTTCGAATCCCATATTTATAGAGGTTTTTGAAGAGGAGGAGCTTCGTCTGAACATAATTCTCCATCGTCTTATGGAGGTCGAGGTGATCCTGAGAAATATTCGTCATAACCGCGACATCATAGCGAAGGCCATAAACACGATTATAAAACAGAGCATGACTCGATGTTTCCATAACAAGGTAATCACAGTCAGCATCCCGAGCCCTTCGGATAAAATCCCATACAATAAATGGAGATGGCGTTGTCATCTTCAGTGTATTTTCCTCTTCATGTCCATTGATAATCATATTGACCGTGGAAAACATCGCTACTTTTTTTCCATCAGCGATCAATCATTTTGCGATAATATTGGACGTTGTTGTCTTTCCTTTTGTTCCAGTAACTCATATAACTACCATATCTCTCGCTGGATTCCCCGAGAGATGATATGCGGTCATTCAGAGAATATAATGATAGAGTATGCGGATAGGGGAATCGAGAGGAAAAAGTTTCCGAAAATATTGTAACATTCTAATATGAATTCGAGAAATAAAACATGTCTTCACTTGAATAGTATCGAAATTTGTATAGAATTCAAGGAAAGAAAGATTATTATACTTCACTGATATCTCCTCATAACAGAAAAAATATGCCTAAACTCAAAATCGAAACCGGTGATGACAATGAAATCCTGAGATCAATCTCATCTCCTATACGCAACGATGAAATCCGCAAATATAAGTGACTTGCGGAGGATATGCTCAAGCATATAAAAAATCCTGATAATGGCGGAATATGACTCGCAGCCCCTCAAGTGGGAGTGAATAAGCGACTGATCGTCGTATCACTGATGCGTGACTATGATGATGAGGAGTATCGTACCATTGCCATGCTCAATCCTGAGATCATCGAACACTCAGAAGATATATATTCTGAGAAAGAATGATGCCTCTCCGTTCCAGGGGAATCTGGATGAGTGATGCGATGGATGACTATCAAGGTTGCATTTCTCGATCCTGATGGGAAAAAATACGTTATGAAACTCACTCATCTCGCAGCACGTATTGTCCAACATGAAATCGATCACCTCGATGGGATCCTCTTCACGGATAAGATCATAGAATCAACTCTCCTCGAGACAAAAAAATGAACGAATAGTTCACTTTAGAAAGTCTTCCCTACATTATTCAGGAGTATCCGCTTATCTCATGTATAGCGAATATTTTCGAGATAGCGGATAAGTTTCTCAAAGATAAGATACTTATTGAGTGACTCTGCGATGAATGCATTTCCCTCGAACTTCATGGGATCGAATTCTCTGAGACTCGAGATCAGTGGATGACCTCTCGTTACTATCGGTACGACGCTCTGCTTCATGAGGTGAACGAGATCGATTTCTCACATTCCGTCTGATATACAGGCATCATATCCTGCTAGATTTTCCCGATCGAGAGTATCTAAAAGCGTAATACCAATAAAAAATGCTGCATCTTTGAGAAAGGATCTAATCTCCTCATCTCTCATATCGAGAAAGATGATGGCACGAGTCGTTTTGGGAGAAGATGACTTCCTTATCAATATTTCCTTCTTTTGATCCTTGGATCCGTGAGTCTGTATCATATGATTTGTATTTTGTATGAATATGCCTCCATCCTACCATGATCGGGGAGAAAATGCGAGAAATTATAATTGACAGATCGATATTCTCACGATCAATAATCATAAAAGTGTGGATTTCTGATGATTTTTGGATATAAACAGATCGACCAATTTTCCATCAATCCCTACCATCTCCTACCATCTCCTGCCAACTCCTACCATCTCCTACCATCTCCTACCATCTCCTACCATCTCCTACCAACTCCTACCATCTCCTACCATCTCCTACCATCTCCTACCAACTCCTACCATCTCCTACCAACTCCTACCATCTCCTACCATCTCCTACCAACTCCTACCAACTCCTACCAATCACCTATGAACAAAATCTTCTGGTCTGACCTGGCATCTCGATGACCCATATCTGCTCTCGCACCGATGGATGGATATTGTGATAGTCCATATCGTCAGATTGTGAAGAGGATAGCACCAGAAACAGTGGTATTCTCAGAATTCTACTCGGCTGATGGGCTCGTCCATTCGAAGGATCTTCAGCGAAAGGCACTCACCCATGATACGAGTGAATATCCACTCATTATCCAGATTTTTGGGAAAGATCCTCTGAAATTCGCAGAGGCGTCAAAGATTATAGAAAGCTATGGAATCACTGGAATCGATATCAATATGGGTTGTCCCGCAAAAAAAGTCGTCAAAAGTGGACACGGCTCATCGCTCATGATCAATCGTGATACCGCATTCCGGATCGTGGAAGAGATGTCGAAAGCCGTCAAAATCCCGATTTCTGTAAAAACTCGTCTCGGCTGGGAAGACCCCTCTCTGCTCATAGATTTTTGCAAGTGACTCGAAAACGCGTGAGCCAATCTCATCACTGTCCATGGTCGGACATACAAGCAAGCCTTTACTGGAAAGGCTGATTTCACCGGGATATATGAACTGAGGCAACATCTGAATATTCCCGTGATCTGTAACGGTGATGTTATAAGTTATGACGATGGGGTAAGGAAGATGGTGCATCCTAATAACAGGAAGCAGGTATCAGAAAACAGCGATCAGGATACAGTAGAGCAAAATTTTACTAAAAATGATCCTGATATCTCATATCTCAGACCTCATACCTATAGAAACCTTGACGGTTTTATGATCGGACGTGCATCTTTCGGGAATCCATGGTGTTTCTTGCCTGATAATTATGAACCGACTCTGGGTGAGATCCTCGAGACGATGGCAGAGCATGGGAGACTCCTCTGGGAGTGGAAGAATCGCAAAGGGATGATGGAAGCACGGAAACATCTCGTCCAGTATCTCCATGGATTCCCAGGAGTGAAGGAATACCGATCAAGTCTCGTGCATGTCGAGTCAGTAGAAGATATCCAGAAAGTGCTGGATCAAATCCGACATGATCACCCTACCCTACTTTCTGAGAGAATTTCAAACTACAATCCTGAGAGTCAGATGGCAGTATGGGACTGTGGAAGTGACTAATCCTGAATTGTATGAGGAAAAAGAAGGGTTTCACTTTCTGGGAAGTGTTTCTGGATATGTTTCTCGAGAAAAGGTGAAAATATGATATGTTTGGTAGATTTCGGGAGAAAAGAGAGGACAATCTCCTTATAACACCACTTTCCGATACTCATAATCATACGAAATAGAGAAAGTTCTCGCGGAATAAAGGCAAAAATTCCCCGACCGAGAGGTATCTGAGACTCCTCCGTAATACTCTGAGGAAATGCTGCAATAAGTCCGAGATCATGATGCGAGAGATATACCTGCGTATTCGGGTACTTCTCAACATACTGTTTCACGGCTCTCACTCCCCATGGACCGATATATCGGAGTATGGAGTGCATCCAGATACCATCGGGCTTCTCGGTATTGAGAACTCTCCTCAATTCCCTGCCTCGAGAATATGCAAAGATAGAAGCGATAAACATCCATCGACGTTTCCAGGGTGTTGTTTTTCAGGTATAAGCGAAGATTTCGGCTTGTTTTCAGGATGATCTCAGCTCTTTTTGGATAAAGTTGAGATAATACTCAGCTCCTCCGATGAGATCACTATAGTCATGGATAAGAAGTACACTCTCACTCAGTCATAGTAGCTCGAGCATACGACTCCTCCATGACTTAAGAGAGAAATCAGAAACATCTGTCAGTTCTCGACTCCTTGTCTCGATAAAACTCTGGATTATATCTATCAGTGAGCCAATCGGATCAGTGGGATCGAGAACAAGGCTCTCGGGGATGAATGGGATGAGTCCCCCTTTCTGGAATCCGATCACAGGAGTACCGACTGAGAGTGCCTCGAGAGCGGTGAGTCCGAATGTCTCGAGAAACCTCGATGGCATGAAGAGGAAATCATGACTCATATAGAGCTTTCTGAGTTCAGAAGAAGTTATTTTTCCCCTATAAGATACTCTCTTTGGATATTTCTGAACGAGTGTTCTGATCTCAGGCTCATAGAGGCCATCAGAACAGATAGTCCAAAATACACGATCGCGGATATCAGATCGACTCGAGATGTACTCTATCGCATCGATGAGGATATCGACTCACTTCTCCTCGACGAGTCGAGAAGCAGAGAGGATATGTATCTGATCGGATCTATGCTGCATGTTTCTGAGAAGTATGAGGAGAGAGGAGGAGTCCTATGAGAAGAAAGAGTGAGAGTGAGATGAGACTCGACTCAAAGGTATGGAGGAAAAAATTCATGATAAGTATCGAGAGAAATGTCCCTGCCAGTATGATATGAACTCGATAGAGTCACTGGAGAAAGAGAAACATGAGAAGTATGAAAAGTATCCCTCAGAGAAATCCTCACTCTACGAATTGTTGGATATACCAACTCTCCGGGATATAGGTCACATCGAGCTTCTCTATCTCAGGACGGGAGAGTTTCTCGAGATCGAGTATATATCGATATCCTGGTCCTGCTGATCAGAGTCACTGCCCGAGAGGATGCTCTACAGCTCGCTGAACTCATATAATCATACGTTCTGCATGCCCCTTCGATGATCCACTTCGCTCGATGATTGCCTGGAGATTTCCACCATATTGGAGCAATAATACTCAGAATCCTATGATAAAAAGCACTATCAGTGATACCATCTGAACTTTATAATGTCTATAGAGATACCCAAATGAGAGTAGGACAATAATCCCCATACCTCCTATGTATCCGAGCTGAGCACTACGAGAATAGGTATAGTTCACGAGGGTGATCATCCCGAGAGTGAAGAGTCCGAGAACGAAATACCAGGATTTATACTGTCTGAAATAATAGACAAACATCCCGAGATAGATCAGGAGAAATGCTCCCATAGTATTCGGTCCATCGAATATCCCCTGAAACCTGCGAACATTTGCACCCTCTACTCCATGAAATATCGGAACCGAGGAGCCAAATTCCCAGTTCGAAGGATTCCCTGAATATCCGAAATAAAGGAGGATATCTTCTGAGAGTGGCCATTTCAGGAGCATACTGAGAAAGAGTGCTACTCCAGAACTAATCAGAAAAAGTCTGATATAGTACACATGTTTTTGTTCGAGGAGTCATGATCCATGATAAACGATAAAAAACAGTACGAGAAAAGCAAAATCATATCTTCCACCGTAGATCAGTCCTGTTATTCCTGTCGTAGAGAAAGTCACTATGATCAATATGAACGCATAGAGTCAGATAGCGAGATCATATCGTGTCCAGATGATATGAAGTTTCCCTCGCAAATGTTCGATCAATATCACACAGAGCATGATGAGGATACATAATTCCTTTATAAAAGAAATCCCAGGAATCCCGAGTTTTTCTCGGAAAAAAACTGAAAAAAGAGTCGCAAATGGGAGAAAAAAGATCAATACACGAAATGCATAATCATATATCCGTGATGGATTCATAAAAAGAAGTGAAGTTATCTTGCGAATAATAGACATTTCTCTATAATACGCAAGATTTTATAATCTGATTTCGACTCTATAATCTAAGAATACCATGAATATCGATGCCATAAATACCCTCAAAGCATGACTCCGTAAACCCCATGTAAATAGTACCTGCATCGGCTGTAGTGCATGTACTGCTATCTCTGGAAATGTATTCGAACTCGATGACGAGGGACTCTCACGGGTGAAAAAGTGTGATACCTACGAATGACATGATGTCGACGACTCGATAGCAGCCTGCCCCGTGAATGCTATCAGTTGGCAAGAGGTCGATGGGAATGGTAACTATACGAAGTGAGTCGTCGAACATGAGGATGTGTAGTATATTCGTCTTCTATTCCAGCGTCTTTTATGAATGTCCATCAATATTGGTGATTTTTTTCTTTGGAAAAACTCTGTCTTTGGTGGAAATCCTACTCTGATCCCCTCCCTGAAAAGAGCCTGTCCTGAGCTTGTCGAAGGAGAGGGCTCGGGTGGGGTACACTTATTGATTCATAATTGTCATTCCGGCTTTATACCGGAATCTATTCTCTGATGCAGGAATCTTGAACTTCAGCTCGGTGTACTTCTCAGAATGAGGGCTTCACTCAAAATGGAACTTTGACGTTATTTCTTCCCTTAGAAAAGATCTGAATGTGATCCTGTACGCTCGAAGAAAACATCTTGCCCGACAACTCTATAGATCAAAAGCCAATCTGGATCGATATGACATTCTCGGCATGTCTGCCAACTTCCTCAGAGTGGATGATCTCTGAATCTCTGATCAAGAGGAACCTCATCGATAATAAGCCGTATGATATTCTTCAGTTTAGCAATATCTTTTCAGCGCTTATGCTGGCGGATGTAGTCTTTCTCGAATTTCTTGGAGGTTATCGGATTACGCATGGGGCTGTGCAAGTGAATCAAGGTGATCAAATAGTTGGCTTGTCGAATCAAATCGTGTCAGATTCTTTCCTGCAGTACTTTCCATGATCGATTCTTGGGTTTCCTGATTCGGAATATGGAGAGCGAATGGTATCGATCGTGTCTTCGCAACCATACGAAGAAAGACGCGCATTCACTCAGCAGGAGTCATTCAGAGATCACGAAAGACCGCAAATGATTCACTTTTCGTCGCAGCATCTATACGCAGTTTGTATGTAGAGTCTTGTGAAAGTACGGTGGGCATTGTAGGTAATGTTATTTGTACCTACACTGTACGCATAGGACCCTAAAAAGCAAATAATTCTCTCGTTTCAGGATCATAACTCAGATAGTTTGTCATACATGGTAAACTTGTTTGATTCAGTCCAGTATGTCATTCCTGCGAATGCTGGAATCTTGAACTTTGAATCGATATGTTTCTCAGAGTGGAGCTTCGGTGCACTTCTCTTATCCTCATTCCGAGAAATCCAATAAATCTCACTAAAAAGATACGGAAACATGTCATATGGAGAGAAACTATGTGCTATCCATCATGCGGAAAATATACCCAAATAGGGTATATTTTCGTTATTATGCACCAGAAACTGGTTCTGGCGCAGGACAAGCCTGGTCATCTCCCGTATACCACTGTTGTCCTATCCTCTGGAAATATCCACCCTGATATGCCGTGTATGGATTTGGGACTGGGATAGGACTCTTCCTCTCATAGAGAGAACCTCGTGTATTCATGTAGAGATTTTTCGCCGTTGTATCTACACTTGATTTACAGAAGAGGACTTTATAGTGATTTTCACTATGAGGTCTCGATACTGTCCAAAGCTCATTATAGACAGCATTCACTGGTGAGAGTGGGAGTTTTCAGCTACATATAGTACGGATTCCTACATTATCGACCTGTTCACACGGCGCTATCTCACAATTCGCACCTGTATAGCCATTGCTGCAGACATATCCACAGCTTCCAGCATTTTGTACCCATCACTGGCTATCCAAAGTTGGCGATCATTGTATGAGGTTACATCGTTCACCAGCAGAACAGGTGGGCACATTTATAGAACAACTATTTCCGACTTTTACGAGTATTTTTGCTTCTATACATTGCACATTCCTATATGAAAAAACATCAATATATCAGTAGCGAGCACAAAAATCACCACCCTCACCAGAGCTCATGGATAGACATGTATTTATGGGAACATTTGTTCTATCTCTACAGATTTTTGTTTCTGAGGGTGAACAAGCGTATTCAGCATCTCATCAACCGCAGTCATCTGAGAGATTTTCAACTACCCACGATCCATAGGTATCTTCTCATATGTTAGATGATCTTTCCACATATCCTGGTGGGAGACCAGTACTTCCTAATCAACTATTTCCAGATGTCGGAAGTGGTTGCCACGTCGCCACACCATTCGCATCTGAGGTGAGTACTTTTCCAATACCCGCTCAGTTCCTGAGCCGTATATTATCACCGATATCGAGTGACTCGGTAGGAGTATCTGTTCATATCCCTATACCTGTCGGCGTCACAAATAGTGACTTATATCAATTCGTTCATAGAGAAATAACTCCATTCCCGAGATTCATAATCGACAGATTACTTCCTGTTGCAGAGATATATGCCTTCCTCGTACCAGCTCCATAGAGGTTGATGTATGCATTCGGTGTCGTCGATGAGAAGTTCGCGACTTCTGCGAAATTCGATGTGACATCCAGTTTCGCTCCTGGAGTAGCAGTTCAGATACCGACATCTCCATTATCGAACACAGATGATGCTATGAGTGCTGTTCCATTCCATTTCGAGAGATAGTTTAGAGTGTTGATTCATACCTCAGGATCGCTCTCAGCTCAGGCTCATGGGAGATCTGCCCAGGTTGCATTTCCAGCATTATCTGATCTGAGGTATCTTCAGAGGACTCATCCAGCAGGGAGACGGAGATTTCCATCGATACGGAGATTTCCCTCGATTCGATTGTTGCCCGTGATTCTGAGATTTTTTATACGTGAGTCTCCTTCAGGATCGATGTAGAAGGTGCGGTCATCCTGATCGTAGAAGATTTTTGCTCTGAGATCACTGAGAACAGAGATATCAGTGGGATCTACACGGTAGGTGGTATTATCCTGATCATAGAATATACGTGAGCGCATATCATTCGTGATAGAGGTTCCACTTGGGTCGAGATAATAGGAGTAGTTCACATCACTATCGTAATAAAATGGGGATGCGATATATCCTGCTGATGCGATATATCCATTGACTGAGAGACTTCCTGAGTTATCGAGGGACATTGTGCTTAGTGCGTTGGTACTGTTTCTCCATGCATAGCTCCCATTGGGTGAGCCGAAGAGAGTACTTCCACTATTCGCATAATAGAGTCTATTCGCATTATCTGGTGTACTCTGGAGCCAGGTATCATTCGTGAGAGAGAATGGTGTTGCTACAGCGGTAGGAGTACGCCATTCAGCATTTCCGAGGTTATCTGTAGCCGTGAGGACTCTATTCGGTTGAGCGGTAGCAGGACTGAGACGGATATTCCCACGGATAGCGAGATCTCCTCAGACAAATGAGGCTCCAGCTGCTGGGAAGTTCGAGTAGGCAGTCGCATTTGGAGTTCCGATAACAACTCCATTGGCACCACTACAGTCTCATGAATTATTGAGTGAACATATAGCTCCATAGGAATATATGGAATTTCCTGCGGCTATACGTCAGGCTCATATATCATAGTAAGATTGATTTGCTCATCATATGAGACCATTTGCATCTACAGCGAGTGCTGATACAGGAGAGGCTGTTCATATTCCGAGCTTCCCTCGTATATTCGTCGTATTTCCTGCCTCACCGATATACATGGTATCATTTCCCGCATGAGAATACCAGTGTTGTGACTGGAGAACATAGAATGATGTATCGTATCTTGGGGCAGGCATTGCTTGAAATGTTCCACGAATCGTGGTTGCTAGGATACCTCAGTTCACATCGAGCTTAGATTGTGGATCACTAGTTCCAATACCAACATTTCTCGAGCTACTTATACGCATGGCTTCATTCCCTACAGCATCGTAGATACGCATTAGCTCTACTCCATTATTTCATCCCCCTCTTATGGAT
>JAYUQR010000128.1:0-7596 GCA_043756665.1 Candidatus Altimarinota bacterium
GCTTCTTAAAGCTATTTTGGGTATTTTGCATTTTTTGCAATTTACTATCATCTGTACTCGTTTTGAGGTCATCGAGCTCACCATCAGCATATATCTTCGCTATATGACGAGATATGCCACTTGTATCAGTATCATAGAGTTTGCTCATCTGAGATTGTGTCATCCAGATAGTATCTTCGAAGAATACAACTTCAGGAATCTCGAGGTGAGAAGATGGATCGGTATATATGATGGTCTGCATAGTATCTATAATAAAAATTATGTTTCCCCTTCAATTATGGTAGCCTCTTCAAAAGCTATTCCATAAACCCTATCCACCTCCTCCATTACCCTATTTGTCTCTGTAAGTGCCACGATCATGGACTGATAGTGAGCGATGTCTTCCCATGTGAGAGTGCGTCACTTGCGATCCTTGAGCCACTTCTGTGCTGGCTGATATCCTCCGATATAGAAGTTCCAGGCAACTTCTGGAACATCACCGAAATACTGGAGAGAGTTAATATATACTCGCCTTTCCACATACGATACTTTCTCGACTTCCCCATTCCCCGGGACTGGAAATATCGTGATATATTCCTCGACTTTCGGTGATTCGAGAAGATGAAGTCCACGGAGTTCTCCACCGAGCTTCACAAGTGACTCAAATGAAGCTCTGTCTTTCGGATAGGGTACTCGTGGAAAATCAATTTTGAGAAACTCCCGATACTTCTCCCGATACTTCGGAGAATGAAGGACGGCGTAGATATAGTCGAGCACTTCTTCAGGACTGGTTTCTCGACCGACACTTTCACTGATCTTCGCCCATATCGTCGCATCGAGATTGGGAGTCTTCGCCATTCATTCTAGAGTTTCAGAATCGGAATATAGATAAAGAGGAAAACAGTATGATTGATCACCTATATTATGAATATCAACAATTTTATTAGTTATAAAAATTTTATCCCATGAATTAGAGGATTTACTAGTTTTTGCTGTAACTAATCATATAGATCAATGAAGAATATTAGACATAATATCCCGTCTTCAGTAGTCGATTAAATTATCAGAGTAAAGTATATATCTATAATCGAAACATCTGAAATGGTAAGCATTAAGAGTTTGCTCAAAGCTATCTCACTTATTTCTACGAGCATTCTCTATGCTCCAATCTCGATTATCTGAAAGTTTATACTTATCTCGTAAGAAAGATTCACTTAAAGTTAGATTATAGAAGTCTGAAAAATTATTAAGTAAATTCTGTGATGTAAAATCGACAGTAAAATCATCTCTATGGGTCTTTATAGCTGAGCTGGATTTTAAAAAAAGATTATCTAGTTTAAATCATAAATTATAAATTCATATTCAGTCTTCATTAAGGTTTCTAAAGTATCCATGATTTGCTAAAGATAAATTATTCCATTGTATTTCACCAAAATTCATTTTTTCTAAAAAATCATATTTTTCTTGCCTTTTCCCATAGAGATCATAGTGAAATATTCATCTTTTGGTAGGATTTTTTGTTTTCACAAAAATACCAATACTAACTCACTGCATGATATCGAATACATTTTCATCTTTACTACCATTAGGTGACTTTTCTTGTTTACGAGCATCTCCATGGAGATTCAAAATATAAATACTATCGAAAGTTTCACGTAAATGCTGTCGCATTTGACGATGGATGATACCATCGATGAAAGAATTATTTGAGATATATGCAAGTATTCACTCGCCATTTTTCTCGATAAGTGATTCTCCGAATCGGATGAATTTGATATAGTCATCTGAAAGTGGTTGGATATTTCGCTCATTAAGATTTTTCTTATAGTCTTTCATGAGCTCTTCTATCCAAGGACTTTTATTCGTACTGCTCACGCTATATGGAGGATTCCCGACGACGATCATGACAGGTTTATCTTGCTTCACTTCATCTGCCTGCCTTGCTTCATCCGTGATTGACTCAAGGAGTCCGAAGAGAGTGCCTTGGTCTTCTTTAGTGGTTTTTGCTTCATCCAGAGAATTCGTAAGGTAGATCTGGAGACGTTTCTCGATATTAGTCACTCCAGTTTCTGCTAGAGTGAGTCAGAGCTTCAGATGGGCGATCGTATAGCTCGCCATCATGAGTTCGAATCCGTGAAGTCGAGGCAGGAGGTCAGCATTCACATAGCTCTGCCACATCCCCGCTTGCCCGCTCATCTTCGAATGGACATGTCGGACGATCTCATCGAGAAATGTCCCTGTTCCTGTAGCAGGATCGAGGATCTGGACTCGGTGAGTCTCTATCATCTCTGTTTTTCGGTCTCATTTTTTGTCGTATTTCTGGATCTCGCGTTCGACTTTGATCTTACTCGTATCCGCGAGTCACTTCGAGAGACCGAAATGAGTCTTGAGTACATCGTCGATCGCTCTGATGATGAACTTCACGACGGGAGCAGGCGTATAGAATACTCATCTCTGCATACGGAGATCACTATCATACTCACCGAGGAAGTCCTCATAGAAGTGGATGACGGGATCATGAGTCTCCTTCTGATACATACCATGCATCAGTGCGTGGACATCCGCATGCGCGAATACTTCGCAGAGCTCATCGACGATATATTCGAGGCGTTTCTCATATCCTTCTCCTGCTATATGGTCGAAAAATCTGCGGAGAAGAGGATTCGACTTCGGGACGAGATCACGAGCCTCGACCCGAGAAAAAGTCTCTGGAGTCTGATCATGATATCGGGCGACGAAGAGTCCGTAGACGAGTGTCTGAGCATAGAGATCAGCGAAGTCATCATGTGAGAGATCATGGAGGATCTCGGACTTGAACGTGTGATAGAGTTTCCAGATATCAGGATATTTCTCGGTGTTTTGCATCATCTCACGGAGATTATCTCGGACTCGCTGTGCCTTACCACCCATGATCTTCGCGAGGTGAGAAGCAGACTTGATCCGCTCTTTTCCTGTCGAGACGAAATCTCTCATCCTCCGTTCGAGCATCGTAGCATTGTCTCATCATGCTTGGGAAATCTTCCAGTTTTTGCGATCAGAGTGACCGAGGAGAATAGGAGTTTCGTAGGCCTGCCCATAACGGTAAAACCGAAATTCGAGATAGTCAGCGATGATGAGATTATCATATCAGAAATATCGAGAAGCTTGATTGGACTTTTCTATCGTATCGAGATTTTTCCCGATATCCTTCACTTCGATATAGAGAATAGGGATGATGGTATCGCCATTTTTCTTCGCGACCATGAAGTCAGGCTTATTTCCATCACCTGTTTTGTCCTCATGTTTTATACGATATCCCTCTGATTCAGGGAATATTTCTCGCAGATAGTTTTCGAAAGGAGTACGATAAGAGTATTCACTACTGGTCGGAGAGAAGAGTGAAGCAAGGTCGATGAGATATTTCTGAGAGGAATTCATACGACGATTTTATCTATTTCCCTCCTTTTTCCAACTCTTTCTGACGTTTATTTTCCCGAATGTTTGATATGATACACCCCTCATCAGTAAGAGAAAAATTTGATTGTACTGTATCCGAAGTGATGATTTTTGCAATTTTCTCTTTTTCCCTATAATCCTCTCATGCCCAAACTGAAACTCGAACATATCGACGCTCTCTCAAAAGGGAAGAAGTCAGGGATCCGTATCGGGAGCCGAGCCGTCCCACACCATCTCAATGCCTATGAGCGAGAGGAATATGAGCGAGCACTCAGGCGATGATATCTCACGATTGACATACGTTCTCGTCCGAATCTCGCGAATCTCTGGATGCTCGTCAGTGAGTCTCGAGGGACAGCATGTATCATACTCCACCGAGATGGAGAGAAAGCACTTATCACTTCTAATGCCCTGACGATATTCGATGGGAGTCTCGCTGATGCGAAAGAGAACCTGAAAAACCTTTCTTTATAATCATATCTTTATAATCATAAGATTCCGGCATAAAGCCGGAATGACAGAAATATTATGCCACTCAAAATCCCCACTCCAACATTCCCAACCGACTGAGCGAGTATCGAGGCACGTATCGATGCGATCGATCCTCTCCGATATGCGAAGTCGCGGAACTATGTCGATGGCGCGGTCACGTATCTCTCACCCTATATTTCTCGAGGATTTGTGACAATATTCGAGATCCGTAGGCGAGTTCTCGCCCGAGAGTACAAACCCTATCAGATCGAACAATTTCTGAAGGAACTCGCATGGAGAGAGTATTTTCTCCGTGTCTGGGAATCACTCGGTACTGAGAAACTGATGACTGATATCAGATTCGATCAGGAAGATGTCCTGTCTCATGATATGCCTCGTGCATTTCTCGAAAAAAATACGGGAATAGATGCCTTCGATGAGGGGGTCCGTATTCTCGAAGAGACGGGCTATATGCACAATCACCTGCGTATGTATGTCGCTGGAACGGTGACCAATATGTCTCATGCTCATTGGCAGTCTCCGTCTCGGTGGCTCTATAGTCATCTCCTCGATGGTGATATCGCCTCGAATACTCTGAGTTGGCAGTGGAATGCTGGAGTATTCTCGTCGAAAAAATATATCGCTAATCAGGAAAATATCGATCTGTATACGGGATCGAGTCAAAAGGGGACATTTCTCGATCGATCCTATGAGAATATCTGGGAAACAACAGTACCAAAGCCTCTCCAAGAGTTCGTCCCCTATGAGATCGTGACGCCACTCCCAGAGAGCGATAGGCTCTCGATCGATCCGAGTTTCCCGATATGCCTCTATACGCACTATTGTCTCCATCCGGAGTGGATGAGTGATGTTCCAGCCAATCGTATCCTCGTACTCTCTCCATCGCATTTTCGAGATTTTCCCGTGACTGCGAAAGTGATCGACTTCATCGTCTCCCTCGCTCGCGACAATATCCCAGGGATTCATATATTCGTCTGAGAGATCGGGGATCTCAGAGATCAATTTCGAGTGACCTCAGAAAAAGAAATTTTTCTCATCGATCATGTCCTCTTCAGGGGTATCGATGGAGTGACGAAAACTCCCTATCCGTATATGATCCCACAGGTTTCTGGATACTTTCCATCATTTTTCACCTACTGGAAACAGGTAGAGAAATATATGATGCGATAGAGACTCATTTTCGAGCGTGTATTCGAGTTGATTTTCATGGATTTTCCCTATAATGATCCTCCACTATGCCGATACAAAATAAACATACCTATCGACAAATCCTCAAGAATTTTTTTTATCGCATTCGTGTGCATCCATGGCATGAACGGATGATGATGCTCCCATTTTGGGTGAGACTCTTCATAGCTGTGATCCTTTTCATTATCGGAATCATCGGACTTCTCACGCCGATACCAGCATGATGGCTCATGATTCTCACTGCATGAGTACTCGTATTCGGACTTCACATGGTGAAACGACAGGTGGTAAAAGCATTTTTTCTGCTTCGACTACATCGAGTGATCGAATATATCCGATATACGTGGAAAAAATAATGTACAAACGATCACTCTTCATCTTCCGTCAGGATCTCAGGCTCCAGGATAATACTGCGCTTATCGAGGCAATAAGTTACTCAGAAGAAGTATTTCCGATATTTATCCATGATACTCGAGCAATCGAGGATTTTGGTGTGGATGATGCGAGATTCTGATTCATCCGTGAAGCGCTCGAGGCGATCGATACTGAGCTCCAGAAGGTCGGATGAAGACTGACAGTATATCAGTGAGTTCCAGAAGATATTGTGAAGGAACTGATAGAAAAATATACCATCGATGCAGTATTCCTGAATCGATCATATTCTCCGAGAGGGAAGGTTCGAGATGATGCTATCCTAAAGATCTGCGATGAGAAAAATATTGACTTCCACTCGTATCAGGACTTTCTCCTCGTCGAACCCCACGAGGTCGAGCAGAGAAAGGTATTCACTCCATTCTCGATGCTCTGGAAGAAATTCCTGATCGCGTATCCAGAACGACTGAATGTTCGAGAATTTGATGGTTCGAGAGTTTCATGGTATGTACCAAAAGATCACAGAGAGATTTCAGAGATTATGACTGTTCCATATCACCGATACTGGACAGTCGATCTCGGTCGTGAGCGTATGGAAAGAGATTTTTCTCACTATGATGCACTCAGAAATATCCCATGAGTCGATGGTTCGACACGACTCTCGCCATATATACGGTTTGGTATATTCTCTATTCGGGAGATCTATAAAAAAATATCATCGAATCCCACACTGCTTTCTGAGATTATTTGGCGAGAGTTCTGGTATCATATTGCCTACTATTTTCCATTCACCTATGAGATAGAATTCCAAGAACGAAAGAGATCGATCGAGTGGAGTCGTGATGCGTCGAGTTATGAGTGGGAAATGTTCCAGAAGTGAAAGACTGGATATCCACTCGTCGATGCTGCCATCAGGCAACTCATAGACACTAACTGGATGCATAATCGTCTGCGTATGGTAGTAGCCTCTTTTCTCACGAAAAATCTCGGAATTGATTGGCGTATAGGAGAAAAGTGGTTTCGGAAATACCTCATCGACTATGATGAAGCTGTGAACTATGGGAACTGGCAGTGGAGTGCCTCCGTCTGAGCCGATCCGAAACCGGTACGGATTTTTAATCCATTGCTTCAGTCTGAGAAGTTCGATGTAGAGTGTAAATTTATCAAAAAATATCTTCCAGAACTAGAAAGTATTGATGCGAAAAAAATTCACTCACTTGAGCTCCAGGGAGTATATTATCCGCCTATCGTGGATCAGAAAGAGAGTGCAGCGAGAGCGAGAGAGCGGTATAGGAAATAGGTGATAGGATATAGATTATAGCTGATAGCGTCATATCATTTCGAATGAAGTATAGTACTTTAACTTATATAGTACCAATTCCTGTCATTCCTGCGAAGGCAGGAATCTCTCTATCCAGTTCTTTGTATGTGGCAATGTAGATTCCTGCCTACGCGGGAATGACAAGAAAGAAACGCCGCAAGCGGCGGGGAATTTAACCCTAAGAGAGATTAAAGCGCTTATTCGTCTTCCTCTGGCTTCCAGTGGCTGGCCTTATATTTGGCATCATTTATCTGATCCAGATCCATAGAACTGGCGATATCTCGGCGCAGGTCAAATGCTTTTATACTTCCATTTGCCACCGCTAATTCTAACCACATATACGCGGTGATATTATCCTGTGGCACGCCATAACCGCCACGATAGGCCATCCCTAAATTAAACTGAGCATCGGCACTCCCCTGATTGGCAGCTTTTTTCATCCAGTGAATGGCTTTGAGGTCATTTTGCTCTACACCATCGCCCATTTGGTAGGCTGAACCTAATTGATACTGGGCATCCACATCGCCTTTCTCGGCGGCGGCTTGAAGCGCGGGAATGTCAATCTCATCGTCTGCCAGCGAGGGGGCGGAGGTATTGAGAGTAATTGCGAGCATACAAGAGAATAAAAATTTATTACCTGGCATATCACTTCACTCCAAATAATTTAGGGTCTGGTGAACTTTAGAGTAACTTATGTTATTCTAACTCACTATAGACCTCCTGCATAACTCATTTAGTATTCCAGTTCAATGTTATAGATAGCTGCGATGAGGTTGAATCGGAGGCTGAAGCGCTTGCGTCTGTTGCGG
>JAYUQR010000129.1:0-2835 GCA_043756665.1 Candidatus Altimarinota bacterium
GTTAGAAAGGAGTGTTCAGAGATTGCCAACTCGCATCATATTGTCGAATCTTATAAAATATTTTATAGTAAGAATATCGCGAGTTCCTCTGATATCTGGTTTTCGACAAATCTCATCGGATGCTATGAGTGTATCGGGTGCGACAATCTCACAAATGTCTCATTTTGTATCAAAAATATTCAGATGACAGAAGAAGAATACCATATAAAAAAGTGAGTAATACTCAAAGATAAGAAAAGTTTTCATACCATCTGGAAACATATCCAACAAAATGATATTATCAATTTTGCTTCAGAGAATGTGAGTGGCATAGGAGTGATAAAATCTTCAAATATAGCAAATGGACTATGGATCAATAATATGCATCATTCGAGAAATGTCGGAATATGAAGCGGTGATAGCTGATCACAAAATATCTATGATTGTATCGATGTTGGCGTAAATGGGAATGATTTCTATGGGGTCATAGCAGCTGGATGATCGAATTCCTGACATCTCTATAGTTGTATGCAGATTGATCATTCTTCACACATATACTACTCGAGTTTTATGGGAAATTGTCACTATTGTCTCGGCTGTATCTGACTCAAAAATAAGTCTTATTGCATCCTGAATAAACAATACACCAAAGAAGAGTGGGAGATCCTCACAGAGAAAATATTTGCCGCGATGGAAGCTGATGGAACACTCGGTGAATTCTTTCCCGCTTCGATGAATCCTTTCTATTTCAATGATACTCTCGCCTATCTCATCGATGATTCATTCACTCAGGAAGAAGTAGAGGCAGAATGATATCTCTGGAGGGATAAGCCAATAAATGTAGACATTCCTGAGTGACTCGAAATAGTAAAGAGTATCGATCTCGATCGGTTTCAGGGGTTTACCGAAAGCTCCTTTTGAAAGGAGCTTTCTGAGCAAAGCGAAGACTGAGGATTTTCCTTTTCAAAAAATCCGGAACCAAAAATCCTCCGCCCTTCGGGCACCTCCTTCCAGAAGGAGGCTTACTGGTACATCGATCCTACAATTCTGAACGTCATCATCGAGGATGAAAAGTGAAACTATTACCGGATCGTGAAGATGGAGTATGATTTTCTCATGAAACATGCACTTCCTCTTCCGACGCACCACTGGCTCGATCGGATGAAGATGGGATTTAACACAAAATAATAACTATGTACCCTATCCCCCCTTCCGAGCATCTCGTAGAAATGAGGAAATGTCGTCAGTGTATGATAGAGTTTCCTATAACGGATAAAGATATGGAATTCTATTCGAAAGTGAGTCCTGTGTTGTCTATAGCCTCCTTTTGAAAGGAGGTGCTGAGGAACGAAGCGGAAGATTTTCCTGTTTCTGAAAGTACTAAATCGCTCATTGCTGAGTGAAAAGTAAAGATACTGGAAACATGGGCAGGAAATCCCTCCCCCGCTATCGCGGGTACTCCCTTTCAAAAGGGAGTTTTTCTCATTCCTCCTCCCACGCTCTGCCCTGACTGTAGACAACAGAGACGTCTTGCATTCAGAAATGAGAGAAGACTCTATAAGAGAAAGTGTGATGCTACAGGAAAAGATATCATATCTATCTACTCTCCAGATAAACCCTATACCGTGTATCATCAGGACTACTGGTGGAGTGATGCCTGGGATCCAATGAGTTATGGGAGGGAGTTTGATTTTAGAATGAGTGCGATGGAAAATTTTAGAGAAATATTCGATCGTATCCCAAAAGCAAACCTATGGATTCGTCCTGATATGATAAACTGTGAATACTGCAACTTTTGAAGTTATTCGAAAAATTGTTATATGTCTACAGCCTCGCACCATAGCGAAAATTGTCTAAATACGAATACTCCCGTTTATTGTATAAGTGATATAGATGGAGTATTTAATATTCAGGGAAATAATATTTATGAATGTATCAAGACCACCCAGTGCACAAATGTATTTTATTCACAAACTTGTCAGATCTGTAAAAATTCTTGGTATCTTCTCGATTGTATCGATTGCGATGAGTGTTTCGGGTGCGTATGATTGAAACATAAACAATATTATATACTCAATAAAAGATATACGAAAATTAGGTTTTATATAAAAATATCTAAAATTTTATCAAGTACCAAAGAGAGAGAGAAATTCCTTAAAGAATTCTTAGAATTGAAAGCTACTCTACCCTTTCGATCAACGAGAAATATCGCATGCGAGCATCTCTATGGTGATGATACGATGAATTCTAAAAACTCTTACTCTGTGTATGATTGTATGTGACTAGTAAATTCTAAATATGCCACTATTAGTGGTGGCGAAAGCACAGATCTCTACGATTCTATAAATGGATGACTCAATTCACAATGCTGTATGGAGACATTATCTACTATTACTATTTCGCATAGTCATTTCTCTGTACTTACTTATAATTCAAACTTTATCTACTATTCGTTCCACATAGAGTGAGGTAATCACCTCTTCCTCTGTACTGGCCTCCGTAATAAGTCCTACTGCATCCTCAATCGACAATATACCAAAGAAGAATATGAAGTGCTGGTTCCTCGGATTATCGAGCACATGTCTTCACCCCAGCCCTCTCCTGAGGGAGAGAGCATTCTCGGTACTGATTCCTCCTCTCTGAAGGAGGGGGGGATAGGGGGTGAGGTGGAGTGGGGAGAATTCTTCCCTGCTTCTATGAGTCCTTTTGGATACGATGAGACGGTCGCGAATGAATACTATCCACTCAGTCGGGAAGAAGTGCTCTGAGAAACCTCCTTTTGAAAGGAGGTGCCGAGGTACGAGGCGGAGGATTTCCAGAAATGAAACAGGGAAAATCCTCAGTCACTCCGTGACA